>JBCCTE010000009.1:0-16475 GCA_039198915.1 Cyanobacteria bacterium P01_D01_bin.73
CGCTACAACCTAAAAGCCCGCGCTGTTAACTACAGTATGGGACTGCCTAAAACGGGTATGGAACTGAATACCGGCAAGTAATTTTTCATCCCAGCGCCAACCTATTTTTCGCGTTTTAGAATCACCTAGAAATCAAAGTCATCGAAAAACTTTAAAATGACTGAACCAAACGTTAATCCTGACAATAATCCGGAAGAAATTAGCGAAGCGGAGCAGCAAGAACATCTTGAAGCGGCATCAGACTTTATCGCCAACACGTCTCTAGAAAAAATGTTGGAGATTTCCCAAGCACGCTTTCTAAAGCCTCCCGAAGACGAGAATGCACTGCCGGAATGGTTCAAAGAATTTCAAGAGCCGCCGGAAATTCCCAGCTTTGGGTCATCTAACAACTCATAGAAGCAACAGCAGAAATTTATTCAAAGGGCTTTCATGAGGCCCTTTATTTTTGCGTGAATGGTTTGTGTAAATAATTTACACGGATAACCTTCGCGAGTGAATTTGTGCAAATTACCAGCATAAACAAAGCATCCAAAGACGCGTCAGTACTCCAGCTTTTTCAGAAACATCCAAATCAAATCATTATGGCTAGCTCCGACTCCACAAATCCCCCTGCAAAAATTGTCTGGTTTCGTAATGATTTACGGGTTGCTGACTGCGCTCCGTTATTTAACGCTAGCCGTACCCAGTCCACCGTTATTCCGGTGTATTGCTTTGACCCGCGCCACTTTGGAAAAACGGCCTTTGGGTTTGCAAAAACTGGATCATTTCGCGCCAAGTTTCTGTTAGAAAGTGTTGAAGACCTACGGCGATCGCTTCAATCCCTCGGCTCGGATTTAATTATCCGCTGGGGAAAGCCCGAGGACATCATTCCCAGTTTGGTGCAACAAACCAACGCTGACGCCATCTATTGCCATAAGGAAGTTACCCACGAAGAAAAGCAGGTGGATGCCAAGCTGAGCCAGGCGATCGCCCAGCTTGCCAGATCCGGCAGCCGAGAAATCAAAACTCGCCGCTACTGGGGGGCAACCCTCCACAGCCCCAACGACCTACCCTTTGAAATTAGCCAAATCCCTGAGCTATTTACCCGCTTCCGCAAGGATGTGGAAAAAAACTGCCAGCCTCGAGATCCGCTGCCTGCCCCCAAATCCTTGCCCCCCCTTCCCGAAAATCTTGCCCCCGGTGAATTACCCACCTGGGAACAGCTTGAACTAGCGCCGCCAGTGTCAGACCCGCGCAGCGTTTTGGAATTTACCGGTGGCGCAAAAGCAGCGGGCGATCGCCTCAAGCAATACTTCTGGGAAGGCGACCATCTGCGGCGCTACAAACAAACCCGAAACGGATTGCTGGGCGCAGACTACTCCTCAAAATTCTCACCCTGGCTTGCCCTCGGCTGCATCTCACCGCGACAAATTTGGGACGAGGTGCTGAATTACGAAGAGGAGCGGGTTGCCAACGATTCCACCTACTGGCTCATTTTCGAGCTGCTTTGGCGAGACTATTTTCGCTGGATTTCCGCCAAGCACGGCAACAAAATTTTCCTGATTACCGGTCTACAGGGCGCAGAAATCCCCTGGAAACAGGACTGGGAACGCTTCGAACTTTGGAAAGATGGAAAAACCGGCTACCCCTTTATTGATGCCAATATGCGCGAGTTGGCTGCCACTGGGTTTATGTCCAATCGAGGTCGCCAAAATGTTGCCAGTTTTCTAACTAAAAACTTAGGCATTGACTGGCGGATGGGTGCTGAATATTTTGAATCAGTGCTTATTGACTACGACGTTTGCAGCAACTGGGGCAACTGGAACTACACCGCTGGCGTTGGCAATGATGCACGGGGCTTCCGCTTCTTTAATGTCATCAAACAGGCGAAAGATTACGACGGCAATGGCGATTATGTAAAACACTGGATTCCCCAGTTTAAGACCGTTTCCCGCTCCAAACTTCACACCCCCTGGCTACTGACTCGCGACGATAGAGAGCGAGCTGGGCTAAATCTGGGAGTCGATTATCCTAATCCCGTCGTCGACCTCTTCCAATCCGCAGAAGCCAACGAAAAAATCTATAACAAGGCGTTAGGAATTCAGCCCAGTTCTAAGCCGAGTAAGTCTCGCAACGGCAAGGGATCTCGATCAAATAAGCGCGGTAAAAACGCGACATCACGTCATTAGCCCTGAAGCTCAAACGACGAAAGTCCAATGACCTTTTTGAAGCGATCGCGCCCCTGCTCCTTTGCGCAATATAGTGCCTGATCCGCAGTTCTAATGACGTCATCAATGGAGAAATGCTTATTAGGAATTACCGTTGCAATGCCCATACTTATGGTCAAATACGGCTTCACTTGAGAAGCCGTATGGGGAATTTGTAACCGGTGAATTTCCTGCCTAATAAGCTGAGCCAGATGCCCCACATTTTCAGAATCAACATTGGGAAGAATAATCGCAAATTCCTCGCCCCCATACCTTGCGGCTAGTTCACCAGATCGCCTGATGCTGTCCTTTAGAACCTGAGCCACAGCCTTGAGACACTCATCGCCAGCCTGGTGCCCGTAAGTATCATTAAATGGTTTGAAATAGTCCACATCACAAATCATCAAAGATAAAGGATACTGGTGGCGTTGAGCCCGGTTCCATTCCTGCTTTAGATGTTGATCAAAATGCCGTCGATTTGATAGTTGCGTCAGTCCATCCAGCATAGCCAGAAGCTTTAGCGTGGCAGTTCTGAGACGAACTTTTTCCTCCAGATCTCTATTAATAGCTTGGAATCGAATCATTACTAAGGAAAGACCAAAAATGGCCAATGCCAGAATAATTCCAAGACCCAAATAGATATTTTTTAGCCCATCCTTTGCGATTAGCATGATGTCATCTAAGGGCTGAGTCACCTCAATAATTCCTCGAACATCACCAATCTTCCAGTCTTTTTTAGGGCTTTTTGCAAGGGTATTGTGGCATGCCACACAGCTGGCTTTCATCGTGACAGCTTCAGCATACCGAAAGGTCAGCTTGTTGCTAATATGCTCTGTCTGATAGAAAGATTCAGTCGGGTTTTTCCTCAGGTATTCCAAAGCATCCCATTCGAAGGAGTCCTTAGGTCCGCCGGTTTCAATCCGATTTGGGAAAGGATAATCGCTATACAGCCGAAATAGCATTCCTTTAGTGCGATCGCTCAGAGCTTCACCCACTTCAATGGTGTAGGTAGCAGGATTAGGAATGGCTCCTTCAACGGTGTGGTGCTCTGCCAGAACGCTAATCCCTTCCTTGTCCTGAACCCGTTTAACAACCTGATTACTGTAGATTTCTCGAGCCGTATTTAGGGTCTTAACCGCCACCCGCGCAAATTGTTCCGCCTGGCTTTCAACTAGTCTAAAAGACAAACTATAGCTACTAATTAGTCCAACCCCAAAGCCAATAATTATTAAGGTCAGGAGAACAATGACAATTTTCTCTAGAAAGACTTGGCGCAGCTTTCTAATATCTAAAAAAGTCCGACTACTCGAAATATATAATCTCTTCAGCTTACTCAAGTATTTACCGAACATTTTCTCAATCTAAAAGTCTATTGAATAAGAGTAAATTAAAGGCTTGCTGATTGTGCATTCATCAAGCCCTTAATATCAAGATTTTGTTAGCGTCCTCTATTTAGATGCCATAAAAAAAGCCCCCTTACTGTTTTGAAGGACGCTTCTTTTACACCTAATCACCACCTACAATCCAAATCATGATGGTCAGCATTGGATCCCTACTGGCATGATTTTTCAGTTGCTTTCTAGCCCGGGGTAGAGATAGGACGCACTTTTTAGCTCAGTAAGGCGCGATCGCCGCTTCTCTTCAACAGCCTTGTCGTAGCGCCACTGATACCAGCTCGCAGAGCTGCGTACTGCCAACCACAACAGCATCAAAGCCAGGATTCCACCCTGGGTTGGCGCATCAAAGGCAAATAGGACCAGAAAAATACATAGCGCATCCTGAGCGAAAATTGCCCACATGGGCAGCCCACGCAGCCGAAAGAACCAGCCCACTTGCACTAACTGCAATACCAAAGCTAGCGCCCCTCCGACAATACCCATCATGGCAGTCAGTCCATTGGGTAAGCGGGTTGCCTGCACCAAAGCCATGCCCAGCACTGCCCCGGCAAGGGGACTAAAAACCAGTTGAACCAATTGCAGGATGCGCTGTCCCAAAAACCGCTTGGACGCAAATAATTCAAACAGGGACCAGCTCACCAAGACGCCAATCACTAGGTTGGGAGACAAGCTCGACAGTAAGGGCACCTGCGACCACAGGCTGGGCCCCTGCAATAGACCAATCAGCAACAGAGGCAGGGCAACACGCATTCCCCCAGAGGCGGAGGCGGCAAGTACAGCTAACAGTTCGATGAGCACGGTTTAAACCCTGATTTTAAAAACCCAGTGAGCGCGTTAAAGAGACAAGTGGCAAAGGCGATCGCCTTCAATTACTGCCGATAGATGCAATTCAAAAACCATTCAGAAAGTCGTTTTGGGCAACGCATGTTAATTAATTGACTAGGTGATGGTTTATTGACAACTAGAAACCAATCATCGGCAAGAATAACGAGTCGTGGACTCTCGCCCGTGCTCATTTCTACAATAGTTAGGATAAATAGTTGAGCATTAGGCGTCTAACCTTACCTAATGCAGCCACAATAAATCAAGCCTGTTCAATATATTTTTTCAGACGCTATTGAACCAGCATGCATCTTGCAATACCTTAAAAGCCGTGTGCTTTAGGGCTGAAAGTTCACGCTTTAAGCTCAAGTAGTCTTAACCCCTCAAGTTAAATTTACCCAAAACATTTGCGG
The DNA here is from genome assembly GCA_039198915.1 of Cyanobacteria bacterium P01_D01_bin.73. Classification (GTDB taxonomy): domain Bacteria; phylum Cyanobacteriota; class Cyanobacteriia; order CACIAM-69d; family CACIAM-69d; genus CALGDE01. The sequence continues at coordinate 4,819 of JBCCTE010000009.1, forward strand.
CAATAACAAGCCTTGGGGGAGATGTTAATCAATATCAAATTTGTTGCAAAGATTGAGGTGAAATATTCACCATCATCCCGCCGAAAGCCGGTTCCTATGAGCAGCCTGGGGCAGAAGCTTGGGTCACGTTACTCAAATCAGAGGTGAAGGTAGCGGTGTAGTCAAATCCACCAACGCCGGTAGCGCTACAGCTGAAGGCACTGCGATCCGGGCGGCGCGGCGAGAAGAAAGAGGTGGCGCGAATGGTGACGCCGCCGGTGCCTAGCCCCAGTTCTGTGAGGCGTAGGGTGTTGCTGGCGCCGTTGTTTTGGAGGGCGGAGATAAAGGTTGCTCGCTGTACGTCGCCGGTGTTCGGGCTGATCTGCGCCAGCACGGTGACGCTAGGTCCACCGCCGGCGCCGTAGGAGGTGAGCCAGCCGTTGGTGGCAAAGCGGCGAAAGTCTTGATCGGGGGTGCCGCGGGTGCCGGTGGAGGTGAAGGCGGCGTAGAGGCGATCGCCCCCGTCCCACACCAAGCCATAGCCGGTGCTGTCATCGCCGGTAATTTCATAGTCCTCGCGGCACCAGACCTGCTGCCCATTGTCAAAGCGGGCAATGCGCGGGTCTTGATTGTTGGCGCTGACCTGGGCGAATCCTACGTAAATCGTGCTTTGTCCTTGGGTAACGCGGGTAACGCCTCGGGTGCGCAGGGTGCTTTCGCTTTCGTTGCAGGTGAAAGAAATGGCGCCGCTGACCGATGAGGCGATCGCCCCACCGCCATCGTTACCGTTGCTGCTGCCATCACCTCCATCTCCATTGGCAATCTCGTCTTGATCGGGGTCGCAGCGAACGAAGCTACGGGTAATTTCTCGGCAAATGAAGTTGGCTAAACGGCGATCATCAAAGTCATCTGACACCTGCCCTCGCTGTGAAGCATCGGAGCTGGAGGCGATCGCCAAATCATCAATAGTAATGGGCTCGTCATCACCAGAAGCGGACGACTCATTCCCCTCCACAGGAGGAGCTGCCGCCGCGGCCCCAGGCTCTGGAGCACCAGCAGTGCCGCCGGGGAGGCTGCCAGAATCCTGGCGATTAAAAGCCGGCGCCGTTCGTCCAGCGCTACCGCCACCGGGCGATGACTGAGCAGGGTCAGAAAGCGATCGCCGGTCAGGGCTTGCACCGGAACCATTGCCGCTGAATCCACCTCCCGTGCTCCGGCTGGTTACGCTGCGGCTGGAGCGATCGCCGCGATTATCCACTGCCGACACCCTCGTTCCATCGACAGGAGTAGTTGTGCTAGGTGAAGAAGTCGGCGGTGCTGACGCGTCGGGCTCCCAGGCTCCACATTCAGCCAAGGCGGCATTCCTATTGTCGGTGCCATGATCGCCGAGGCAGCCTAGGATTGCTCGCTGGCGATCGCTAACGGAGCGAGGGGTTGAAGCTTCGGATGCAGTACTCGACGTTGGTCCAGATTCAGCGGCTGGTTGAGGACGAGACGCCGCAGCATTGGAATTGCCCCCATCGCCGCGAGTCGGAATCTCCGTAATGCTTCCCGGTCCGAAGGTTTGAACGCGAGGAGGGGCAGCGGTTTGGCTCACCGGCGATCGCTGCGCGGTGGATGAACTTTGTGTGGTGCTTGAAGCGCTGGTAGCGGCGGTACTAGACGTGGTTTGGCTTGTGGATGCCGTAGCGGTTATTCCTCCTTCCTCGCCGGCTCCGTAAAGCTGACAGGCCTGCAACGCCGCATTATTCGGCTCCAGCCCAAATTCTTCGATGCAGTCTCTCAATCGCCGCACTCGCTCAGCGCTCACACCGCCCGTCGTTTGCCCAAATGCAGGCTTGGCTCCAAGACCAGCGGGAAATAAGTTCGCCGTCAGGGCTAGGAGCAGCGGGGCGATCGCCGTGGCGCGACCAGGACGAAGCAAAGGTAGGTGAGTCGGAGAAGCCATGGATTTGCCGAAAAATTATCGCGATCGCAAATTTAAAGTGGGAAGCGTTGAATAAAAACCGACGACGTTAGCGGTTTGGCGATAGGACGACACAGCAGCCAAAAAAGATGCCGCAAATCACAATCTTCATCACCACCCCACGCGCCGCGTCGAGATTCCATCCGAGCATTAGCGTAAACGGCGCCCCTAGCCTAACCCAAGCTCCCGTTTCAGTAGCCCCATTGATTGGGAGCCAATATAGTTTTCGCAGCAAATCACCTGGGGAGCCCGAATTAGGTCATTCCGAGCCGCTGCAATCACCGCCTTAACCTTGGAGAAGCTGTCGCGATCGCAGCCAATAAACCGGGCGTTTTTCACCAGGGCATTGAGCTTGTAAGTGTCATTTGGCTGAGCCGTCATCACCATCAGCTCATCGCCGCGAAAACTGTGGACAATCACCTCCGAAGCCCGCAGCCAACCGGCGCTAATGCTCACTAGCCCAATGCGCGTCTCCTCCGGCAAATTCCGCACAAACTCAATTTCCTCCGCGTAATCGTAGATATCAACGGGAATAATCCGCACAGACTTTGGCGCGGCAATCTTCTCCGCATCGCCAATAAAATAGCGGCTTGTCACCACCGTCGCCGATGCCATCCGGTCCAGCGAAATCGACAAATCCTCAAGGGCAACCAACTGCACTGGAATCTGCAACGCCTGCTCAATTTCCGACGCCATAATTTCGCCAACGCCCAAGTCCTGCTGAGGGGCTGTAACAATTACCCGCGCTCCACACCGCAGCCGCCAGTCAATTTCCCCTAAAAACAGCTCCCGCGCTTCCCCCAGGCTACATCCCGACTCCAACAGTTCGTCCAGACTTTGCTTGACGACACCGTAGGCATCAGGATGCGAGTCGAAAATTGGAGATCGCAGCTGAGCCCCGCCCTCATGTCCCAGCGCCCGCACGTAGATTCCAGAGCCTGCCTGCGCCTCAACCAGCCCCGCTTCTTCAAGCTGCCGGTAAACCTTACTAATCGTGTTCCGGTGCAGCCCTGTTTCCATCGCTAGCTGCCGTGTACTGGGCAGCCGATGTCCCGGTGGAAATTGGCGAGAGGCGATCGCAAAACGAATCTGATTAAACAGCTGGGAGGATGCAGAAATCTCCCCATCAGACTGAATACGGAACCGAACCATGAATGCTGCTCCAGAACAAACGCGGGCAAAACACCAGGGTCTTGGCTGAAGGATAGCAGCCTAGCAAACGATCAAATAATCAGCCGCATCAGCGCTGTATTACCCACACCGTTTAACTCACCCGTCTCCGGCCAGTCTAGCGCCTGTATTTTTAGCGCCAAGGGAAAGTTAACAAACTAGCTGATTTTCGTTAGATTCCCCGCAGCTTGCGCCTTCTGAAGCCCTTACTGAAGCTCCCAGGATTTCTCTACTCTAGGATTCCTCTGAAAGCTGCAAGAATTTACGGTACACCGTGGCGATCGCCCCAACCCGGCGCGCCTGGTCGCGATACACGCACTCCCACTGAGTGTGGGCACTGCCCTCCCGTCGGCAAATTCCAATCAGTCCCGTCGCCCGGTTGGTACCGTCCTTCAGGTTCAAGCGTCGCTGGTCGTCCAAATAGAACGAAGCGGTACGAGCCCAAGCATAGGCTTCTAGCCCGCTCAAGCCACCCTTACGGGCGATCGCCAGCGCCGTGGGAAACAAGCGCGAGTGGATTGGGCTGGCTTGGTTGTACAGATCAACCCCGTTCAGCAACCCCTCCACATCTTCACTCGGGTCAATACCAGCCTGGGAAAAATCCCCCAGCACCGTCGGCAGCCGCCCTGCCAAGCGCTGCACGCACTGCTGCGCAGCCACCGCCAAATTACCGCCACTGCGCCCCTGATCACTACAGGGACCATAGTTCGTCACCCGAGCTCCCCAGGACAAATTCCCCGGATCCACGTGACCGTAATAGGAACGGGTCGGCTGCACATACAGAGAACCGTTGCTAACCATCAGGCGGTAGGTTCCCTCCGCCACGCCGACAGCCACCACCCCCAAGGAGGTCGGCCCTTCGTACAATTTCTGGAAAAGCTCCTTAGACACCGACGGTGCCTCAGCCACAGTGGCTGTCGATTGCGGGCTATCCTTACCGCCTCCGCTACTGCCCCCCTTCAGCCAAAACGCGGCTTCGTCTTTGAATGCCGCGTCGTGGGGAACTGCATTGACGTCCATACTAGGCGTCGGTTCAGGCAAATTAGAGGGTCCAGACCCTCCACCGGAGCGATCGCCCCCCTCAAAAACCTCAGCGTCACGAAGGGAAAGCAGCTTAAGGGGTTGAACCACGCCACCGGAGAACTGTCCGCCGCCGCCACTCTCTAGCAAAGCACCAGCATCAATTCCTGAAAGGCTTTGGTATTGGCTCGAGGAGGTCGGCCAAAGAGCCGACATTCCCAAAAGTCCTAATCCGCCCACACTCAGAGTGTGAAGCAGCAACCTTCCCACCGCTGGCGGGCGCAGCATAAAGCGTACGTAATCAGAAATAAACAAAATTGATTTAAGGGTAAAAAAGGCAGATGTAAACTTTGACGAAACGGGTCTTCAAGCAGTTAAACCGTGGGAAAAGCACGCCTAACCGCGACACACGCTCCATTCAATTAAATTTTGGTATCAATGGCAGGAGGATTTTCCCGATCCCACCTTAAATGTTTGGAACGCTTCTTAGGGTAGCGCAACTTCGATCGCACTAAAGGACCTGCTCACGTCGAACTCAATTTTCCATGCCTTGATCAGGGGATCATCAAAAATCGCTCGAAACCCCATAGACAGCGAAACGCCGGGACTTGTTCCCGGCGTCACACCTAACTCATATGTCAGAAGATTCTAGAGTCATCAGACCTACTTATAGGTCGTTCAAACGTGATTCCTTGAAGGAATGCTTACTGCACAACCAAGACGCCATTCATGCCAGCGCCACGGTGAGGGGCACAGTAGTACTTGTACTCACCTGCGGGTAGGTCAGCGGGTAGGGTGACTTGGGTCTGCCCTTTGCCCAACATCTTGCCCAAGGTCTTGACGTCGTCGGCGTTGAACTTGGAGCCGTCCTCGAAGACAACGTTGTGGGGAAGGCCTGCAGCGTTATCCCAGACGATGGTGTCTCCAGGAGCAGCCGTAACGGTCTGAGGATTGAACTGCAGAGCGGACGCCATTTCAACGGTGATGGTGTCGGCATTGGCTGCGGGGGCGGTGAAGCACACCAAGCCAAACGCTAGGCTCAAAGTTGCAGCAACTAGACCGAGGCGGCGGCCCACCGATTGGATAAAGCTCATTGTGGTTTTCCTGTCGATAAAATGAGAAATCGTTAGACGTGTCGTCTCATAACTCCGAAAATTGTAGCCTTCTTGGTAAGGATCTGAAAAGCCCGATTTCTTAAGTTTTTCAAAACCCGAGTTTTAGAAGCTTAATCTTAGGCTACAACGACTTGTTCCCTTTGGAAGAGGTAGGCGATCGCCCACCTTTCTCGCCTAACCCTTCTGGAGATTGCTGGCGTGGAGACCACACTCCTTCTTATCGGCAGTTTCCCACCACCAGCGTCCTTCCCGCTCGTGCTGGTTGGGCAGTACGGGGCGGGTGCAAGGTTCGCAGCCAATACTAATGAATCCACGCTCGTGGAGGGGATTGTAGGGTACTTCGTAGGAGCGGATGTACATCCAGACTTTCTCAGAAGACCAGTTGGCAAGAGGGTTGAATTTCACGAGGGGATGGTCGGGGCTGCCGAAGAAGCCGTCGTTTTGGATAACGGGCACTTCAGAACGGGTGGGGCTTTGATCTTTGCGCTGTCCGGTAACCCAGGCGTCTAGGGTGCTTAGCTTGCGGCGTAGGGGTTTAACTTTGCGCACGCCACAGCATTCTTTGTGCCCGTCTTCGTAGAAGCTGTACATGCCCTTTTTCCGCACCAGCTCTTCGACAGCGGCGGTTTCGGGATACATCACTTCGATTTCGATGTCGTAGTGCTTTCGTACGTCTTCAAGGAAGCGATAGGTTTCCGGATGAAGACGTCCGGTGTCGAGGCTGAAGACTTTGAAGGGCATCCCCAGCCGGTGAGCCATGTCGATTAGCACCACGTCTTCCGCGCCGCTGAAGGAAATGGAGATGTTGTCGAAGAGGGACAGGGCACGCTCCATGATGATTTTGGGGTGCTTGCTGACCAGTTCTGCGTCAAGGGCTTCGATGGCTTCAAGGTCTAATTCGGTGGCGGGTTTTGGGGCGACTTGGATCATGGCGACGTAAGGACTCGGGATGCTTCTCTAGAAAACGGACGGGGTAATGAAACAGGTATTTATTTTTTCTTGGGTCGTATTGTATCAATCGAATGCGTGGATTAGGTCGGATTACCTAGGGACAACTTGGGCGGATATTGGGGCGATCGCCAAACGGATCCCCCCATAGTCAATAAATGGAAGCCGAGCTAAGTGCTGCAAACTCTAGTGCAAGAAGTGGCGCATACCGGTGAAGACCATGGCGATGCCCAGTTCGTTGGCGGCTTTGATGGATTCGTTGTCGCGCATGCTGCCGCCGGGTTGGACGATGGCGGTGATGCCGGCTCCAGCGGCGGTGCGAACGGAATCGTCGAAGGGGAAGAATCCGTCGCTGGCGAGCACTGCGCCGTGGGATTTTTCGCCGGCTTGTTCCAGGGCAATTTTGACGGAGCCGACCCGATTCATTTGTCCTGCGCCGATGCCGAGGGTGGCGCGATCGCCGGTCACCACGATCGCATTAGATTTCACATTTTTAACAACTCGCCAGGCGAAGGCCAGCTCCGTAAGCTCATCGGCGGTGGGTTCGCGATCCGTGACTACTTTCCAGTCGTCGGAATTGATGGGCTGGCTGTCGGCATCCTGCATTAAAAATCCGCCAGCGATCGCCTTTACGGTGCGGGAAGGTCCGGCAGTTAAATCGGGCAGCACCAGGATCCGTAAATTTTTCTTTTTCGCCAGCACTTCTTTGGCGTCGTCGTTACAGCCGGGAGCCACTACGCATTCCAGAAAGGTTTCAGTAAAGGCGGCCGCGGTGTCAGCGTCGATGGGCCGGTTCACGGCGACGATGCCACCGAAGGCGGAGACGGAATCAGCAGCGAGGGCTTTGCGATAGGTGTCTTCCAAGGGCGAATCCACCGCTGCACCGACGGCGACACCACAGGGGTTGGTGTGTTTAAGGATGGCGACGGCGGGGGGATTTTTCGGGTCGGCAAAGTCGGAGATGATTTGTCGGGCAGCTTCCAGGTCCACCAGGTTGTTGTAGCTCAGCGCTTTACCCTGCAATTGTTCTGCTGCAGCCCAGCCATTGGTGGCACCGGAGGCGTACCAGGCGGCGGTTTGGTGGGGGTTTTCACCGTAGCGCAGGCTTTGGAATAGATTGCCTGCCGTTGCATAGGACGCCGGTAGACTTTCGGTCGCCTCTGTGGCGTCGTTATCTGTTAAATAGTTGGCGATCGCGCAGTCGTAATTCGCTGTATGCCAAAACGCTTGACGGGCAGCCGCTTGACGGAAGCTCAAGGATGCTGAACCGTTGGCGTCTAGTTCTGCCAGGTAGCCATCATATTGATTCGGCTGGCAAAGGATGGTGACGTGGGCGTGGTTTTTCGCTGCCGCCCGCACCATGGTAGGTCCGCCAATATCGATTTTTTCGATCGCCTGGGGACGAGTGACGTCGGGTTGGGCGATCGTGGCTTCGAAGGGGTAGAGATTCACCACTACTAAATCGATGGGACGCATGCCGTTGGCTTCTAAATCGCTGGCGTCGCTATCCAGGTCGCGACGGGCGAGAATACCGCCGTGGATTTTGGGGTGTAGGGTTTTGACTCGTCCCCCCAGGATTTCTGGCGAGCCGGTGTAGTCGGAAACTTTGGTGACAGGAATTCCAGCATCTTGTAGGGCTTTTGCCGTTCCTCCACTGCTGACAATTTCATAGTTGTGCTTCTCCACCAGTTGGCGGGCAAACTCCACCACGCCAGTCTTATCGGAAACGCTCAGCAGTGCTAACGGTGCCATAAACTTCTCATTCTTAAAAAATGATCTTGGATACGACCCGCCAGACAGCCAGTACAGATTAGTGCGTACCCTAGATCCAGTACGAAAGCATTTTACAGAGGTGCGTCGCCTGTGTCCTTAACTGCCACTACGATTCCCCCCGAAGATACGGAAAACGCTGATGGGCTGGTGATTCTTCTCCACGGCTGGGGGGCCAACAGCGCCGATTTGGTGTCCCTGTCGCCGATGTTGGATTTTGGCAATTGCTATTTTGCATTTCCCGATGCGCCCATGCCCCATCCCCACAATCCCCAAGGGCTGATGTGGTATTACCTGGAAGCGGAAGGCTATCCCGGCTTGGAGGACAGTCGGGATGCGTTAAAAAAATGGCTTCCGGAAATCACCACTGAACTCAAGGTGCCTCTGGAAAAAACCATTCTGGCGGGATTTTCCCAAGGGGGTGCAATGACCCTGGATGTGGGTCTGGAGCTACCCTTGGCTGGGCTCGTTTCTTTAAGCGGCTACCTGCACCATGATCCACCGAAGGATTTATCCAGTGCGCCGCCGGTTTTGATTATGCATGGCACCCGCGACCCCATCGTGCCCCTGCAAATGGCGCAAATGGCGAAGGAGAACCTCAGTAAACGGGGAGCATCGGTCACCTACTTTGATTTCCCTATGGACCACAGCATTTGCCCCGACGAGATTTTCCAGCTTGGGAAGTTCATTCACGATCGCCTCACCGTCAGCACCGGCTAAAGAGGGATTGGGAGCGCTATATTGAAAACATTGAGATTTGTATCAATCCCCGTAACCCCGGTTCTAGTTAGCTACCCATGATCGACATTCAAACTCTGGCTTCGACGGCGCAAACCTTGGCGGAGGAACTGGCGATCGCCAAGTTTGATATTTACGGATCAGCGACGGACTCTACCAGTGTCAAGGTGGATCAGGGTGAACCGGAGAATGTGAAGGCATCCCAGCGGTCCGGTGTGACAGTGCGGGTTTGGAACGATAAGGGACAGGTAGGGATTACCTCCACCACGGACTTTGACCAAACTGGACTGCGGGCGGCGCTGCAAACGGCGAAGGACGCGAGTGAGTTTGGAGTTACTGAGCATGCGCCGGACTTTAGCCCCGCTGCCACTGAGCCGATTCCTGATTTGAAGAGTGATCTTGTAGAACCTGCGCCGATTCCTGAGTTGTTGGATGCGTTAGTGAAGGCGGAGAAGGAGTTTTTGGATGCTCATCCAGCGATCGCCGCAGTGCCTTACAACAACCTGTCCCAAAGCGATACGGAGCGATTTTATTTGAATAGCGAAGGAGCAATGCGCCACGAAGCTCGGTCCATAGCGTCTACTTATTTAGTGAGCAAAACCGAAGAAGAGGGCAAGAAGCCTCGTAGTGCTGGGGCGTATCGGGTGTCGCGCGGTTTGGCGACACTAGATATGGATGGGTGTGTTGATGAGGCGATCGAGAAAACCATTAGCCATCTAGATTACGGCACGGTGCCGTCGGGGCAGTACACCATCGTGTTTTCCGCTGAGGCATTTTTGAGCCTGCTGGGTGCGTTTGCAAATATGTATAACGCCCAAAGTATTTTGGACAATCAAAGTCTTTCGACGGCGGAATCTCTTGGGGAAGCGATCGCCTCGCCGCTGCTGTCGGTTTATGACGATGCCCACCACCCCGACAACATTGGCGTTAGCTATTTCGATGGCGAGGGCACACCAACCCAGCGAGTAGCGCTAATCGAAAAGGGCGTCCTCACTAACTTCCTTCATAGCGCTGGAACGGCAAAGCGGATGGGAGCCAAGCCCACTGGCCATGCGGGCATTGGGGCAAAGGTTAGCGTGGGTCCTGATTTTTACCACGTCACCCGAGGGGAGCAGGCGGAGAAGAGCTACAACCTGGATACTGCTGAGAACGTGATCTTTATTGATGAAGTGCAGGCGCTGCACGCGGGTGTGAAATCGCTGGAGGGATCGTTCTCGCTGCCCTTTGACGGTTGGTTGGTGAACAAGGGCGATCGCCGCAGCGTTGATTCCGCTACCGTTGCCGGTGATTTCCGCGAACTGTTGAAGTCCATTATTTATGTGGAAGAGGAAACGGAAGTAACCCCCGGCGGCGTTTGCCCACGAATTTGGGTTGAGGGCTTGTCCATCACTGGTGACTAGGGTTTCTGAATGCGTATTCCAGATCGCACAGAGTGGAATCGACTCAGCTACGACCAACAGGTGGCGTTCTCTCAGAATCTCGCTAAGCAGCTCCCGCCACCATTTGCATTCAAAGAGGTTAAAACGTTTACTCTTGGCGATGTTACCCAGCGGGTCGCCTTATTTTCAGCAGAAGAAACAACAGAGTTTTCGCTTATTCTCGGCGGCGAAGATATTCACCTTGGCTTTGACAGTAGCAATTGGCAACCAAACTCTGATGAAGTAGAAAGTTGGGCTGTAACTGCTGGGGAGTATGGGATAGAAGACTCCCTGTCGGAGTACGTGGATAAGGCAACAACACAGTGTCGCAAAGTTTCGTTGTCGCCATTCTTAATTGAAACCACGGCTTCGGAGATCGGATGGCACCCTCTCGGCTTGGATGATCTGCGTGTCAAAGAAGCGATTGAGGGGCTTCCAGAGGGAGTACAGAATTGTAGACACTTGATATGCCGTGGTGACTGTCAAATCCGTGTCACGACGCATGAAGGCGGTTACATCACTGCTGAAATTTCGGACCAGTTAACTCATGAATTGCTAGTTGCTGATTTACAACAGCAGGGATTCCGTTTTCCTACTTCTGATGAGTGGGAGTACGTATGCGGTGCTGGTACGAGCACACTGTTTCGTTGGGGAGATCATGCCCCTTGTGATCGGTACCCAACGGATATCAAATCACCAGAGGCAACTTTTGCTTTCATTACGGACTGGAATTATCATCGGCAACCGAACGCATTTGGCATATCCATTGCGGAAAATCCTTACCAATGCGAATTGGTTGCTGACTCCAACACAAGCCGTGGTGGTGATGGCGGCAGTACAATTTGCGGCGGTGAGGGATTCTTTATCGGATGGCTCACGTTAGCAACGGCTTACTTTGAAGACCACGCGTGCATCATTGATCCTGATGTCGGAATAAGCGTTGGTTACACAATTGGGCGGCGTGTTCTACCCTTAGACTGACTAATGCTGATTATCGGGGATGCGATCGCCAATGCGCGAATCCCCCCGAGAGCCAAACACCGCTTCGGCATTGCAGTAGAACTTAAATTCCATCAGGTTGTCGAAGGGGTCGGCGATAAAGACGGTGTAGTGTTCTAGCCAATCGCCGGTAAAGCGGCGGCGGGGTTTGTCGTAGAACGGAATTTCCTGCGATCGCACCCGTTCCACCAGTGCTTCCCAGTCCTCCAACGTTTCAAAGACCAGCCCAAAATGGCGGGGATAAACGCCGCGTTGGGGAGAAATATCTTTCGCCAAATGGGCGACTAGCTGATTGCCGTAAAGGTTTAAAATCAGCGCCGACTTTGATTCTCGCCCCACTTCGCAGCCCAGTCTGTCTCCATAAAATTCTCTTGCCCGCGCCATATCCAGCACGGGGAATGCCAAGTGAAATACTGCCGATCCTGATAGGTCTCGCTCCATAGTCTCCACCCTCAAAGTTCTTTCAATTTAGGATAGATAGGACGAAGCGCAGGTGCGAGGGGAACAGATGGGGGCGATCGCCGATTGGGTCAC
>JBCCTE010000010.1:0-15937 GCA_039198915.1 Cyanobacteria bacterium P01_D01_bin.73
GGATGAACGCGATGGCGATCGCACCTACCAGGCGATTCAATCCGATCCCAGCCGCATTATTGTCACGACTACGGCCCTTGCCGATAATCGAGTAGAGATTAAAATCCACGACAACGGTCCTGGGATTCCTGCTGATATTCGCGATCGCCTGTTCGATCCCTTTTTCACCACCAAACCCGTTGGAAAAGGCACCGGTTTAGGGCTATCCATCAGCTACCAAATCGTCACCGAAAAACACGGTGGCACCCTAGCCTGCGACACTCCCAGTGATGGCGGCACCTGTTTTATCATCACAATCCCCTCCCGCCAAAACATTCCCGAGCCAAAGCTAACCTAACCTTAACTGGATTCCCACGGGCTAAAAATGCTTCAATAACCAGAACCACATCAAAATTGACGGCACGACTCAGCGCCCTCTGCCTCGTTATTGACTCCTTCAAAGACCGTCCTTGAAGATTCCAAAGGATTCGCCACATATGCAAACCCTGCCCAAGCCCCCGAGTAAATCCCAAGAGGAACTCGTTGACAATCCCCTATTCGACACCACCATTCGTCGTCGAAAAACCCGACCAGTGAAGGTGGGTGACATCACCATTGGCGGCGGTGCTCCAGTTGTTGTCCAGTCCATGATTAACGAGGACACCATGGACATCGACGGCTCAGTGGCGGCAATTCGGCGGCTGCACGAAATTGGCTGTGAAATTGTCCGGGTAACGGTGCCTACCATCTCCCATGCCCGCGCCCTGGGGGAAATTCGCGCCAAGCTGGAGGATACTTACCAGCCGGTGCCCCTGGTGGCGGACGTTCACCACAACGGCATGAAAATTGCCCTGGAGGTGGTGAAGCATGTGGATAAGGTGCGGATTAACCCGGGATTGTACGTCTTCGGGAAACCCCAGGATGATCGCACGGAATTTACGAAGGAAGAGTTTGATGCGATCGGGGCAAAAATCCGCAAAACCCTAGAGCCGCTAGTCACTAGCCTGCGAGACCAGGGTAAAGCCATGCGTATTGGCGTTAACCACGGGTCCCTATCGGAGCGCATGCTGTTCACCTACGGCGATACGCCTCTGGGCATGGTGGAATCCGCCCTAGAATTTCTCCGCATTTGCGAAGACATGGACTTCCGCAACCTGGTGATTTCCATGAAAGCCTCGCGGGTGCCGGTTATGCTATCCGCCTATCGCATGTTGGTGCACCGTATGGACCAGCTGGGCATGGACTACCCCCTACACCTGGGGGTGACCGAAGCTGGGGACGGCGACTATGGCCGCATTAAATCCACCGCCGGCATTGGCACGCTGCTAGCAGAAGGACTCGGCGATACTTTGCGCGTTTCCTTGACTGAGTCCCCGGAAAAGGAAATCCCCGTTTGCTACAGCATTTTGCAGGCGCTGGAACTGCGTAAAACCATGATGGAATACGTCGCCTGCCCGTCCTGCGATCGTACCCTATTTAATCTGGAAGAGGTACTGCACCAGGTTCGTGACGCCACCAGCCACCTGACGGGCTTAGATATTGCGGTGATGGGTTGCATTGTTAACGGACCTGGCGAGATGGCTGACGCCGACTACGGCTATGTCGGCAGAAACCCCGGCTATATTGCGCTATATCGCGGTCGCGAAGAAATTAAGCGAGTGCCCGAGACGGACGGTGTCGCAGAGTTGATTAACCTGATCAAAGCCGACGGTCGCTGGGTCGATCCTGAATAGGATTCTTTTCCCGTAAATACAGCGAGACCTGGGGTGCGCGACACGGACTAACTACAAGGGTGGTGAGGCATAAATATCAAGCCTCACCACCCTTGTAGTGTTTTGATTGACAACTTTTCGATCACAACGCTTTGACGTAGACCTTTGGACTACGGATAGAAGCCCAGTTGCGGTAACCCTAGGGTTTCTTCCCAGCCCATCATGATGTTCATACACTGGACCGCTTGACCTGACTGTCCTTTCAGTAGGTTATCGATCGCCGATAGAACAATCACCCGGTCTGTGCGCTGGTCGACCTCTACCCCCAAGAAGCAGGCATTGGTCCCCAGAGCCCACTTGGTCTGGGGCGTTTTGCCCCCTGGCAGTACTCGCACCCAGGGAGAGTTGCGGTAGAACACCGAGTAAATCGTCAGCACGTCTTCACGTACCAGACCTGGATCGCGGATGGTGGCGTAAACCGTCGACAGAATTCCCCGGGGCATCGGCACCAGGTGGGGCGTAAATTGTAGGCGAATATCATGTCCCGCCAGGTCGCTACAGGTTTGCTCAATTTCTGGGGTGTGGCGGTGGCTTGCGACGCCGTAGGCTGCGAAGGAGTTATCGGCTTCGGCGAGGAGGGCGTGGACCTTGGCTTGGCGACCGGCCCCCGAGGTGCCAGATTTGGCGTCGATGATGATGCTTTCGGGGACGATAATGCCGTGCTTTAGCAGGGGCAGCAGGGCAAGGAGGCTAGCAGTGGGATAGCAGCCGGGGCAGCCTACCAGACTGGCGTTGGCGATGGAGGCGCGGTTTAGCTCCGGTAGTCCGTAGACGGCGTGGGCGGCGGTGGGATGGTCTTTGCGGGACTTGCCGTACCAGGTTTCGTAGGTTTTCAGGTCGCGGAATCGGTAGTCGGCGGAAAGATCCAATACTTTGCAGCCTTTGGCGATTAGCTGGGGCGTGAGGTCGCAGGCAATACCGTTGGGGAGACCGAGGAATACGATTTCGCAGCGCTGGGCGATCGCTTCCACATCAATGGGCTCAACCTTTAAATCCACCATCCCCGTCAGGTGGGGGTAGATATCGTCGTAGCCTTTGCCCGCGCTGCTATTTCCCCCAAGGTAAGCAAGTTCCACCTGGGGATGATCCATTAGCAGTCGCACGAGCTGAACGCCGCCGTAGCCTGATGCCCCCACAATGCCGACTGAAACCCGTCCAGAGTCGCCCATGATTAATGATTCCCTGCCCCGTAAGTTAAATATTGAAATTGCTGCTTATAAAGCTCGCCCGTGGCTTTTCAGCGTTGGCAACCGATGGTTGTGATAACTCGCTATTGCCGTCGGCACCAGTTAGTTCTTTTGAATACCGGGAGTTATGAATGTGGGGTCATGATACAGGAGCCTTGACCTATTGACACCGACCCTGTGAGCAATTTTGCGCCCACTTTGGAAAAGGCTTAGTGACGGCGCTGGCGCTGCACCGCACTTTGAAGAAGTCTCCCGTGACTGCGGCAGGGCAAATTTGATGCTTAATTTGGTGTTTGGTAGCACTTGGGACGCCACTGGGAACGCGTTACTCTAGAAAGGACGGACAAAGCTTTGTCTTCTGACCTCCGATCACAACTTCCGAATCATGGCTAATTTTTCTCCTGCCCGATCGCTTGCAATGAAACCGACGTCTTCCCTAGGGCGCTTCGGTTTCTGGAGTGCTGCTCTCGCTGGCGCCGTTGCGATCGCCCCCGCCCTACTGCTGGGATTCCCTCAAGAAACCGCCCGTGCTCAATCGTCGAGCAATGCTAACGACCTGGGGGAATGGCAAACCAACGAGCGAGATTCCCGCTCCATTGGCGACACTGGCTTAACCCCTCTGGAGCTAATTCAGCGGATTCGGTCCCTGTCAGGGCAAAGCCCAGCGGAATTTGACGCGCGTCAGGAAGGGCGATTGAATGATGCCGCCGAGTCTTTCCGGCAGCAGCAGCGTCAGCGCCTGGGATCCCCTGGAAATACCACAGACCCGTCTTCTGGCGCGGGTGGTGGAGCGCAGTAGTCGCTACGCTGGCGAATTTGCGAGATCTACCAAGTTTCAGGGGCTACCAATTTGCAAGCAATTTGCAAGATTTATCAGTCTGTCGCCGCAGTTTGATACCGGTTGCTAGGATTGGGGACTGCCTTAGTAAGGTGACCAGGTTCTGCCCTTCGCATTCCCTCTTTGTGATCGCGCCGCATCGTCAAGGTTTACCGTCTGACCTACCCGCCTCTGGCCTAAGTCCAGCTTGCGCCAACAGCTTCGACACCTAACCCTCTGAGCTTTTCTGCCTCAATCCCTCGTGTCCAATGCTTCTCTCAGTACCCTTATGGCGGCCCGTTTGGGGCGACTAGCCCAGCGCGTTTCTATGCGGTGGGTGCTGGCTCTCTTAGGGGGATCCAGTGCGGCGCTGTTGATGATCGGTTCCCAGTGGCTTTTGATCGGAGGACAGTCGGAGTCGCGGCGTCCCATTGCTCAGGCGCTACAGCGATCGCAGGGAGAACAGCTCTTAGAGGCGATTTCTGACCACTTGGCAGTGCCGGCTCTGGTGGCCCAAATCAACAGCGATAATCTCAAGCTGGGCACCGTTGATGCGTCAGAGCCGGAGCAGCTTGAAGCTTTTTTGGGACAGCAGATTCGGCAATTTTCGACCCTGCGGTTTATCGGGTTTGCCAACGAAGCTGGTCTGCTGAGCGCAGTGCAACGAACGCCCCAAGGATCGGTGCAGATTTTATCTGGGCAAAGTGCTGCCAACGGCTCACCGGGACGGCTATGGATTTATAACACCGACAGTCAGGGCGATCGCGCCAGTGTCTTTCGCACCCTGCCCACCTACGACCTCGATAAGCAGCCCTGGTATCGACAGCCAGCTTTGGCGGGGCAAACCATTTGGACGCCCCCAGTGCGGGACGACGATGGCAACTGGTCCATCAGCCTGGGGCAGCCGGTGGTGGATCGCCAGGGGCGACGGTTGGGGATTCTGAGCGTAACGGTGGCGCTAGGACCGCTGGGCAAAGTTTTAGACAATCGATTCCAAGGCGTTGAAGGGCAAGCATTTGTTTTAGACCCAGCGACGGAGCAGATTTTGCTGACCGTTGGTGGCACCAAGGCGGAACGGCGGGCGTCCCCTCGGGTGGTCGCTCCAGGACCGGCATTAAAGAGCGAGTTTCCGCTGGTCCATGCTGGGGCGGAAACTCTGCGGCGGACATTTGGATCCTGGTCAACGGTAGATCGATCGCACCAGATTGCCATGGGGGCAATGGGGCGCTCCTATCAGCTATGGGTAACCCCCGTGCAGCAGGGGCGGGGTGCGGACTGGCTGGTGGTGTCCATTGTGCCGGCGGTGGCGGACCGTAGCTGGCTATGGGCGTGGCTTTGGGTGTTGGCGGCTGGGGGCGTTGGGGCGGCTCTGGGGTGGGCCGCGGCCTCCTGGCTGGGGCGATCGCTGGACCGGTTGGAGCGGCGATTCAAGCTCATCACCGCCGGTAAGGTGGATGCCAGTTTCCCCATGTTTCCCCTGGAGGAGGTGGACAATTTAAGCAAGTCTGCCCAGGCGATGATTCGGGAGCTGCGGGCGCGGCTGCGAATGGGCGAGCGCGAAAAGACCGAGCTGGAAGAGCGGGTGCGGGAGCGGACCACGGCGCTGAGCCTGTCGGAAACCAAGTTTTCTAAAATTTTCTACGCCAGCCCCAGTGGCATTTGCCTGATGCGCATTGCCGACGGAACGGTGATCGACTTTAACGATAGTTTTTTGGAGATTTTTGGCTACAGCTTCGAGGAAATGATGGGCTTCACCAATATGGAGTTCAACATTTGGCAAAATCCGGGTGATCGCACCCTAGTGATGCACACCCTGCAGCGGGGGAGCAGCGTTCGCAACCAAGAAGTTGCCGCCCGCACCAAGTCTCGTGAGCTGCGGATGGTGTTGCTGTCGGCGGAGTCGATTTACCTCCACGGCATGGAGTGCGCCCTGTTCGTTTTCCACGACATCACCGACTATAAGCGTTTGGAGGACGACCTGCGCCAGTCCCAGCGGCAGCTTGAGGAGGTGGAGCGACGGCGGCAGTGGGAGCTGTTAGAAGGCTCGCGCGATCAGCTTCGCAGTAATTTAACCCGCATGGAAAATATGCTGGGGTCGGTGCAGGATGCTCTGGTGTGGACTGATGGCCAGGGGCGGGTGCAGTGGTGCAACTTAGCCTTTGAGCAATTGGTGCAGCGCGATCGCCCGGCAATTTTAGGGGCTCCTCTGTTGGATGCCCTGCCCTTACATCAGCGGGGAGAGCTGCTTAAGCGGGTGGATCATCCGGTAACCCAGGCATTGCGGGCGGTGGTTGGAAAAGCGCCCTATGAGCTGGTGTTGGGACGTGATCGGCGATCGGTGGAAATTTCCTGGTCGGGGGTGCGCTTTTTTGAGGAGGCTGACGACGCGACCGGTGCAGGCAATGCAGCAGAGAATCCGGCGGTGGTAGAAAGCGTTAGCGCCGTGCTGACCATTCGCGATATTTCTGAGCGGAAGCAGCTGGTGGCGGAGGTGCTGCGAGCGAAGCGGTTTATCGACGGCATCGTGGAGAATTTGCCGCTGGCGGTGTACGTCAAGGATGTGCGCCAGGGATTCCGCCATGTGCTGTGGAATCGGGCGAGCGAGGGACTGTTCAAAATTTCGCGCTCTAAGGCCATGGGGCGTACCGCGGATGAGCTGTATTTCCCGGAGCAGGCGGCGGCGTTCCGATCCCAGGATAATGAGGCGATCGAAACCCGCCGTCCCATTGAAATTTCAGAGCAGCCCTTTGAGGCGGTGGACAAAAACGGCGCAGCGGAGCATTTGACCCTGCGGACAATGAAGGTGCCGCTGTTCGATGCCCAGGGGCGGATTTTATACCTGCTGTGTATTGCGGAGGATATTACCCAGCGGCAGGATGACCGGGCGGCGTTGATGGAGACCCAGGCTCAGTTCCGGCTGCTGGCGGATCAGGCGGGGGCGGATTTG
This sequence comes from Cyanobacteria bacterium P01_D01_bin.73, assembly GCA_039198915.1. Taxonomy (GTDB): domain Bacteria; phylum Cyanobacteriota; class Cyanobacteriia; order CACIAM-69d; family CACIAM-69d; genus CALGDE01. The sequence continues at coordinate 6,703 of JBCCTE010000010.1, forward strand.
ATGTTTGTCCACGATGTTGCGGGCAATATCTTGGACGTGAACCAGGAGGCGTGCCGATCGCTGGGCTATGAGCGGCGAGAGCTATTGACCATGAATGTGGCGGATGTGGATACGCTGGCGTCGCTGGATCAGCATGATCGCATTTGGGCCATGATGCAGCCGGGGCAGCCGGTGACCCTGGAGGGGATGTACCGCTGCAAGGACGGGCGTATGTTCCACGTGGAAACGCGGGTGGGGGTTCGTTTCTCCGGCGAGCTGCGGATTTTCCTGGCCATGGCGCGGGACGTGAGCGATCGCAAGCAAATGGAGGGGGCGCTACAGCAGGCGGAGGAGAAATATCGCGGCATTGTAGAAAACGCCGTGGAGGGGATTTATCAATGTGCGCCGACGGGGCAGTTTTTAAGTGCAAACCGGGCGCTGGTGACGATGTTTGGCTACGAGGCGATCGAGCAGGTGCTGGGGCCGGCGGGCTTAAATCGCACCCGACGCTTCTACACGGACCCCGAGCGCTGGGATAGTTTCCTCACGCTGATTTCCCAAACCGGCGAAATCTACGGCTTTGAATCACAGGTCTATGACGCTGAAGGCAAGTCCTTCTGGGTGTCGGAAAATGCCCGTGCCGTGAAGGATGTGGACGGGCGGCTGCTGTACTACGAAGGCACCATGCAGAATATTACCGAGCGCAAGATGGCGGAGGAGGCGCTGTTTGCTGAGCAGGAGAAGGCGGACCGGCTGCTGTTGAATATCTTGCCGCGCCCCGTGGCGGAGAGCCTGAAGCAGGGTGAGGGAACGCTGGCGCAGATGTACGACGAGGCGACGATTTTGTTCGCTGATCTGGTGGGCTTTACTCATCTGTCTGCCCAAATGCGCCCGATTGAGCTGGTGAATATGCTCAATCTAATTTTCTCCACCTTCGATCATTTGGCGGAATACCATGGGCTGGAAAAAATCAAGACGGTGTGTGATGAGTATATGGTGGTAGGCGGTTTGCCGCTGCCCATGAAGGATCACGTGAAGGCGGTGGCCCACTTGGCGTTGGATATGCAGATTGCGATTCAGGAGTATAAGAGTCCTGACGGTGAGCCGTTCCAAATTCGCATTGGCATCAATACGGGCTCGGTGGTGGCGGGCGTGATTGGAATTAAGAAGTTTGCGTACGATTTATGGGGCGATACCGTGAATATTGCCAGCCGTATGGAGTCCCACGGTGAAGCGGGGCGGATCCAGGTGACGCAGGCGGTGTACGAGGTGTTGAAGGACGATTTCCGCTTTGAGGATCGGGGCGTGATTGATATAAAAGGGCGAGGCAAGATGGCGACTTACTGGCTGTTGGGCGATCGCAATAACACTTCTGAAACGCGGACTAGCAAGGCTCCGATTATTATTCCTGGTTCGAAGTCTGGAGATGAGGCTGTTGTGACGAACAACAATGGCAGCGGCCATTTAGCTAACGGCAGTGAGCCTGAAGCCGTCAGCTTGAATGGAGTTAACAGCCTGGATCTAGTAGAAAGTGAGGAGGCAGTTCCAATGCTGGAGGCGCTGGGGGATTTGATCTGGGATGAGGCGCTGTTTGAGGATACGAGTGTTCTCCAGGATCCAACGTTTATTCAGGACGACGGCTAGACCCCAAGCTGGGCAAGCCTAGGACGGTGGAGGTGGAGGTTAGATCGTCGTGGAAGCTGCTCTAGGCGATAAGCCCCTGTTGCCGCAGGAGGTTTTCCACTTCGGTGCGATTGGGCTGGGCGGCGATCGCCCCAGGCTTTTGGGTAACTAACGCTCCAACGGCGCTGGCATAAACGATCATGCGATAGACCTGCTTGGGATCCTCCAGCCCTTTGAGACCGCATTGAAGGAGCTGGTAGAGGAAGCCCGCCACAAATCCGTCGCCGGCTCCCGTTGTATCTTTGACCGCGACGGGGAAGCCAGGGCGATCGCCGATATGTCCTCCCAGACAGTAGGCGCAACCGTTTTCGCCGTCGGTCACGATCACCCCCTCCAGATGGTCAAGCTTTTGGGCGATCGCCTCCGGTCGCGCCGTCCCAAACATCCACAGGGCTTCTTCCTTGGATAGCTTTAGCAGGTCCACCCGATCCAGCAGTGGGGCAATTTCCGACTGGGCTTGCTTGGGGTCGGGCCAGAAAATAGGACGCCAGTTGAGGTCGAGAAAGACGGGGAGATAGTACTGATCCGCTAGCTTCAGGGCTCGGGCGATCGCCCTGCCGCTGTTGGGGTAAGCCAGCGCCAGCGTCCCCAAGACCAGAAACTTTGCCGAGCTAAATAGGGACTGGGGAATTGCCGCCGCCGCCAGTTGGGTGTCAGCAAACACCGTCGTGTCCTGCTCGCCTTTACCTTCCGCTCCAAAGGCGACAAATTGGCGATCACCTGTCCTATCGCGGGTGACGAATACCTCGCGGGTGGGGGCGGGATGGCGCTGGATGCCGTCGGTGTTGACGCCCCCCTGCTGCAAAATATTTAGCAGGCGATCGCCCGCCGGATCCTGCCCTAAACAACCAATCAGCGCCGACTGTACCCCCAGCTTCGTCAAGGCACACGCCACGTTTGCCGGTGCACCTCCGGGGTAAGCCGTCCAATTTTCAATGGTTGAAGGATCCGTCCTTGAGGAATCCGCCTTCCCAGAACCTTCTCCAGACGTAGCGCCGGCGGGGTCCCCCAGACAATCCCATAACATTTCACCCACACACAACACTTGGGGTACCGGCATATCGTCTTACTGTTCTAGAGAATCATTTGAAAGGTGCTCCAGATCTAGCAAATTCCATTGCTGAGTGGCTGTGATTGTAACAGGGACTGCAATCCGCGACTTGCTCTGAAGTTCCCAGCCTAGGCGGTCCAGGCAATCTGCTCGCTGTCCACCTCTGCATTGGTGCGGCGCACGGCGAGAGCGCTGGCGATCAGACCAACTCCGGTGCCGAAAATTAGCAGCACAATCAGCAGCAGCAGGGTCTCGCGGGAGGTTAGGGGCAGCTCACGGGCGAGGAATTGTAGAAAGCTGGGTTGGTTGCTTAATACTGAACGCAAAATTTGCTGCACCACGGCGATCGCCCCCCAGGCAATAACGCCGCCCTGGAGTCCGAAGACCGCCCCTTGCATCAAAAACGGTAAATAAATCCAGCCGCGGGTTGCCCCCACCAGCCGCATAATTTCAATTTCCTGACTGCGCGCCGCCACCACCAGCCGGATGGTTGTCATCGTCGTTGCCACCGCCGCCGAAATTACCAGGGCGATCGCCCCTAGTCCCACCCAGGTCAGCAGCTCATTCACCTCCCGCAGCCGGGTGACCACCTCCGCAACGTAGCGCGTGTCTTCCACCCCGGCGATCGCCTCCACCTGCGCCGCCACATCGGGAGCCATCCCCGGCGAGGTCACCTTCACCTTCAGCTCGTCCAACAGCGGATTTCCCTCCAACTGCTGCGTCGCCACCTCAATGTTGGAAATACCCAGCTCTTCCACCAGCCCTTCCCAGGCTGTTTCCCGGGGCACCAGGGTCACCGTCGCCACCTCCGGCAGCGCTTCGATAGCCGTTTGCACCGGTGCGGGATCAATCTGGGGCTGCACATAAACGGAAATTTCTAGCTGGCTACCAAACTGATTCAGCAACCGCTCCAAATGCCAGGACGCTTGCAGACTAGTGCCCAACAAAAACAGCGAAACGGCGACCGTCGCCACCGCCGCCCAGTTCATCCAGCCTCCCCGACGAAATCCGCGCCAGGTTTCCTGCCAGAGATACCCCCATCGGGTCAGTCCGTCCCACATTGCGATCGCCCCTCACCCAAGTCCTATGCGTTCAATTCCAGCCAGAGCACCTCTATCAAAGATAGGCAATCTCCTTTTGATCCACCAGTTATTCAGGCGCTTCTCAATAATTAAGTCAGTCTGAAAAAATTGAGACGGTTCAAATTAATCGCGGGGTAGGGCGATCGCCTGGCGGAAGTGGGAGATGGCGGCGAAGGTGGCGACTAGGAAATAAAAGCCGCGAATCCCCCAGGTTCCCCACTCCAGGAACTTTTCAACTTCCGCGACTGATACCCGTGCAGCACCGGCAATGGTGGAATTCACCTGCTCGTCAACGGCGTCATCGCTCACCATATCTTCAGCGGCGATCGGCACTCGAGAATATCTGGCGGTGTAAACGTAAAATCCCAACAGCCCCGATCTGTCGACGCGATTGTTCAAAAATCGGTCGGTTTTGGCAACGGCGACTGGCACCGTTAGCTGTTGAGCCTGCGACACCTGCTGTAGCCAAATTTGGTAGCGCACGGCGGGGCCAGCCATAAAAATTGCGGGCACCAACAGGGTCAAAACCAGCGCGCTAATTTTCACGCCCCACTTTCGAGGCAGGGCGATCGCCGACAGCCCAATCCCCAGCCCCAACACCGCAAAAATCACCAGCGTCAGCAGCTCGGCAACCTCCAACAATTGCAGTAGCTCCCCAGCGTAGGGCAGCGTATAAACCCGCGTTTCCGCTAGCAAAGCAACCACGAGACGTAATCCTAGGGCGATCGCCCCGCTAAGCAGCCAGCCACTAATACCAATAATTAGTCCTTTGGTGCGTGAAGGGCGTCTGTAGGACTTGAAAACGCTGGATATGGGCAGGGATTTCGGGCGATTGCGAGGGGGACGCGATGTTGGAGCAGCAGCTGGCTGAGGCGTTGGCGGCGGGGGAGATGGCTCGAAGGCAGGCTCTGCGGGAAAGGGATTCTGGGGCGGAATATCAGCGGGATGCGCACCGGGTCTGGCGGTCGTTGCTGCCACTGCGTTTTGGGGGGCTTGGTCAGTTTCGCTAGCGACCTCGACAAATTTCCCACGCTCTAATGCCAGGCTGGCTTGCCATTTTGGGGTGCGATCGCCCTGCAGAAATCCCTGCACCAAAACCTGTTTAAGCCCGTTGTCCGTCAGGGCACTGTTTGCCAAACTGCCCATGCCGCGACGGACAAAATTCACCATAAATTTGCGATCGGGCAGCTTCTTCGCCACCGCCATAACCGTCAAACAGGATTGAAACAGCAAAAGGCGCACCTGAATCCCCGCCGGGCGCAACGCCTGGTTCATCAAAGATTCGATCGCCTGAGTATCACCCTGTTTCGCCTGGGACAGTAACGAAGCGTTGGTCATCGCATTAGCTTGCACTACCGGTTCTATCTCGCCTCACCCTATCAAAAGCCCATCGGAAAATCGAACGTTCCCTCAAAACAGTGACACATTCTTACGGTCGCAACCCAAAGCCTGGCGCTTAACGAGGGACTCCGCTCTTTCGTTGGGCGTTTCGGTCTAAGATAGGGCAATTCTTTGAGGAGACCCGGTTTATGCCTGTAAATGCTGTTGGAAATCCACCGCCAGAAGCTGATCAATTGCGGAAAGAAGTCGAAAAGCAATTGCCAGCAATAATTGCCCAATTCAACCAAGTTTTACAGGAGCAGTTTGGCTTTAAAGGTATTCGCGTTGGTGGATTCACAGTTGTCCCTGAAGAAATAGTCACTGACAGCAACATCTCCTGTGATGAAGAAGGCTGTTCCATTAGCTAGATCGCGCCACAGGCTATTTCATGAATGGCAATCACAAAGAATCCCAGTTAGTCATTTCGATCTAACTGGGATTCTTTGTGCTTGATTGAGCAAGACTATTGATCGCTCACAAGACTCTAAAGTTAACGGCGCCTAGGAATAGTTCCAGCGGGTACGGTAGCCGCGATCGTCCAGGTGGGTGAAGGATCGACCGTAGCCAAGACCGCCGCTCCACCAGGGGTCCAGCATGCGTTGCACTGACCTTGGAGATAGACCGCTAGCGTTAAAGTCAACAGCGTAACCTTGGAAGTGCGTGGAGTTTCTAGCGCCTCCAATGGCACGGTTGACCGCCGGGGGGCGATACCAGCTGGTTACAGAAATTGAGCGGTTGCCTAGGCGCGATCGCACCTCTTCCATCCGTTCCGCCATCCTGACAATATTGCGGGAAATGGTGCTGTTCGCCGGAATGCGGCTTCCCCCCTTCGTCGCTTCTCCCCAGGTAAAGTGCCCTCCGGAAATAATCAAATCATTCGTTCCCACCTGACCAAAGCCTGGAATATTGATCATGCGACCACGATTACGCGGCGGTGCAGGAGTCTCTGGCTTTACCTCCTCCTTCTCATCTTCCTTGGCGGCAGCAGTCTTGCCCTGCTCTAAAATTTCATCGGCATCTTCAAACTTGATATGTTCGCTGAAGGCAAACCAATCTGCTCGCCCTTCCAAGCTGTCCACGAGAGTTAGCAAGTAGTGCTTACCATCGGGCTTGGCGGATTTAATCAAGAACGAACCCGGCGCAACAATCACCTTTTCGTTTTCATCTAAATCGGTGGATTGAATAGGCTTGGTCTTGAAAATGGTGTCGCGGAGAACTTCAACCTTGGGCTCAATTACCGGCTCCGGATCATCCTTGGACGGCGTTTTGGTCGGTAGGTTTACCAGGTCTAGGTGCCCCTTAAAAACAAACCACTCGATGCGATCGTCCAACGGTTCAAGTAGCTGGACTTTGACGTGGGAGCCCGCGTCTTCCACTTGCTTGATGGTGTATTCGCCCGCCGCCACAGAAATTTTCTCGCTGCTAGGGAGCGTTGAAGAATCCTCGGGCTTGGTTTTAAAGACGGTGCCCTTAGTCACAACAATGGTCAGTCGGCTAGCGTCGTCATCGTCATCATCCTTGTCCAAACCACGGCTTCCTAAGTCGTCGTCGGCTGGCGGGGGCGTTGGAGGATCCTGATAGGAAACTTCGGCGTGTCCTCGAAAGACGAACCACTGCTTACGTCCGCCGAGATCTTCCTGGAGGGTCACCCGGTAGTGCCCGCCACTGTCGACAACTTCCGATGCCCACAACTCGCCGGCTCGGACGCTCAGCTTGTCGTCAGCAGCCAACATAAAGGATTGAGCTTCGGAGACTTTGAATACGGTGGGTTGTTTTACGCGAAGAAGCGGCATAGACCAGACCCTTAACAGTAATGGTTGTCAATAGTCTATTCAGAACTCCGGGCTTTATCCATTAAAGAATGTTGAAACGTAAAAATGCTGACGAGAGGTAAATAATGGCTTCGGAACGCTAATATCTGTTGCTACAAAATAACAAGATTGGATTTTAGGGAGCAAGGCGATCGCGCCGCCAAGAATCGTCCGATTGCAGCGTGAATACTAAACGATCATGGAGGCGGCTGGGGCGACCTTGCCAAAATTCAATTTTGTCGGGAATCACCTTGAAGCCGCCCCAGTGATCCGGTCGGGGGATTTCTGCACCTTCTGGGTATTTCTTTTCTAGTTCAACAAAATTTTGTTCGAGGATTTCTCGGTTGGCGATCGCCTCGCTTTGGGGAGACGCCCATGCTCCTAACTGGGATTTGCGGGGGCGACTGTGGAAATAGTCATCGGAAGCCGCTGCCGGAATTTTCTCGACCCGACCTTCAATACGCACCTGCCGCTCGAGGGGTTCCCATAAAAATACGAGGGACGCAAAACCATTCTCCAGCAGCTCCACACCCTTGCGGCTGGTGTAGTTCGTAAAGAAGGTAAAGCCAGTTTCGTCAAAATTTTTAAGGAGGACAACCCGAGCGCTGGGCCTGCCCGCCGCAGAAACCGTGCCCAAAATCATGGCATTGGGTTCACGAATTCCATCAGTTTCCGACGCTTCCGCAAACCATAAGGCGAACTGCTGCATCGGGCGATCGCTGACATCATCTTCGTGGAGTCCATCGCGGGTGTAATTCTGGCGCAGGTCAGCAACGTTCAGAGTCATGGGGAGAGTTCCAGCAAATAAGTCCGCGTATCTTAACGCATCAGACCTCGCTGATTCCCAGGAAAAAGCTTACTTCGCAGTGGATTTTCAGGGACTATTCCAACTCTTGCCTTCCTTCCAGCGCCCGCGCCAGGGTCACCTCATCGGCATATTCCAAATCTCCACCCACGGGCAAACCAAAGGCAATGCGCGTCACCTTAGTAAAGGGCTTGATTAGCTGAGCGATATATAGCGTCGTTGTTTCCCCTTCCACGCTAGGTCCGATCGCCAAAATCACCTCTTTAATCTTCGGCAAATCACTAGCTTGAGTCGCGGGCAGCCCCTCTTGAATTTCTTGAGGAGTACTGGGCGATCGCCCCGCCACCCGCTGCACCAGTTGTTGAATCGTCAGCGCCTCAGGACCCACCCCATCCATGGGCGAAATCACGCCCCCCAGTACGTGGTAGAGCCCCCGGAATTCGCGGGTTTTCTCTAGGGCGATGACCTCGCGCGAATCGGTCACTACGCACAGGGTTTGGCGATCGCGGCGCATATCCTGACAAATACTGCAAATGGGTTCCGCCGATAGATGGAAACACTGGCGACACTGACCCACCTGACTTTTTGCCTCCAGCAGCGCTTGCGCCAACGCCTCAATTTCCGCTTCGGGACGCTTTAGCAAGTGCAACGCCAGCCGCTGCGCCGACTTTGGACCAATCCCCGGCAACCGCTGGAGCTGTTCAATTAATTTCGCTAGGGGACGAGTATAAACGGCGCACCTCCTGGGGGGAACCGAGGGTGTTTAATGGATACTGATTTTATTGACCGTTTTTGCCCGTTTAATTGTAGCCACTCGTCATGATATCGGGCTTGGATTGCCGGTCACCGTGGAATTCCTTTTCTTCTGAAGAGAGCCGTTATGTTAAAGTCCCAAGCCTTGGTTTCCCCCGCTCTGCCGTCGGATTTTGATGAGCAATTTCGGAATCTTCCCCCCGCGAAATTGGGCGTGTTGGCGTCGGGCAGCGGCACCAATTTTGAGGCGCTGATTCAGGCGATCGCCGATGGAGATCTGCGAGCCGAAATCCCGGTGGTGATTTACAACAATCCCGGCGCAAAGGTGGCAGCTCGGGCAGCACGGTGGGGAATTCCGGCAGTGCTGCTGGACCACCGCAACTATGTCAGCCGGGAAGCCTTTGACTATGAAGTAGTTCAAACCCTCAAGCGCCACCAGGCAGATTGGGCGATTATGGCGGGCTGGATGCGTCGGGTCACCGAAGTATTTATCAATGCATTCCCCCAGCGCGCCATCAATATTCACCCCAGCATTTTGCCCAGTTTTCCCGGCATTCGCGCCATTGAGCAAGCTCTCGAGTCCAAGGTGAAAGTAGCGGGCTGCACAGTGCATTTAGTGGATTTGGAAGTGGACAGCGGACCGATTTTGATGCAGGCAGTGGTGCCAATTTTGGACAACGATACGCCGGAA
>JBCCTE010000011.1:0-15789 GCA_039198915.1 Cyanobacteria bacterium P01_D01_bin.73
GAGAAGTCCTGTTAAGTTTGTGGCGGTCGGGGTCATCAAGCGTTACAGGATTTTGTCATCAGTTGCCGATAGTCTCACGGCATCTCCAAGGCTTGCGTAAGTCTCGTTTATAAGTCTCGTTCACGTCTTATTTTCCATCCCAATATTTCTATGCGACTGACTTGGTGGTTGACGATTTTCATTCTAGGGAGCGGCGCAGCTGGCACGGTGCCCGCTGCGGCTAGTCAGCTTCATGGATCGATGGCTTCTGAGGCTGTTCAAGTTGAGGCGATCGCCCCTGACTCCCCGCTGCTATTAGCCCAGGCGGAGGATGAAAAGAAGGACGAGAAGAAAGATAAGGATAAAAAAAAGGACGACAAAAAAGAGAGCGATAAGGACAAGAAGGATAAAAAAGAAGAGAAGTCGGGCGGTGGCGGCGGTTTACGGCGATGGCTGTTGCTGGGCGGCGGCGGCGTGCTGGCGGGGGGCGTGCTGGCAGGAGGGGCTTGGATGTTCCTGCGGCGGCGCGGTGACGACGATTATGACGATGAATTGGATGAGGATGGCGGTGATTTTGACGGGGATGAGGTTGTCGTAGGCGAAGTTGCCAATGGGGAAGACGAGCCGACCACGAGGACGGTGGATGTGGTTGGCAGCCCGAGCAGTTCTGATGGCAAGGCGGCTAGCGGTGAACGAAGCAACGATTCGGAGTCTGGAGCGATCGCCGGCACCGTTGCCCGAATGCAGGATCCGTCGGGTTCCTTGCCAACGCGGGTGCTACCGCCAACGCCAGCGGATCGGCTGCTTTCGGAGCTGCGTGACCCCAGCGCTTCGGTGCGGCGGCGAGCGATTTGGAATTTGGGAGAGCGGGGGGATTCTCGGGCGATCGCGCCACTGATGGAGCTGTTGGTAACGGCGGATTCCCAACAGCGCAGCATTATTCTGGCAGTGCTGTCGGAAATTGGCACCCGCATCCTGCGTCCCATGGAGCGGGCAATGGCAATTTCCCTCCAGGACAGCGATCCCGAAGTTCGCCTAAACGCCATCCGTGATTTAACTCAGGTCTACGACCGCTTTGCCCAGGTGAGTCGGATGGTGGCCTATGCCACGGAGGACGAGGATGAGACAGTACAGAAAACCGCAAAGTGGGCGCTGGGCAAGCTAAATAGCCTGCGAATGACCTCGGAAGGCGCGTCGGAGCAGACGACTGAGGGGGGACAAAGCGCCGGGTATAACATTGCCAACAGCGAGGTCGATGGGGCGCTACTGCTGGAGCAGGCCCGTCGAGCCTGTGATGAGAAGGATTACGACCAGGCTTCCACGCTGGTTTCGGAGGCGCTGGCTCAAGATCCTAGCCATCCGAAGGGGCACTTGCTGGTGGCGGAAATCGCGGCGGCTCAGGACTATCCCATCAAGGCGTTGATTGCAGAACAGCAGGCGCGAGATTGTGCCTGGGATCGCGGAGATGGCGCCACGGCGATCGCCATTCAAGAAAACTGGCTGGCGCAGGAGCTGGATCCCGACCGGGCAGCGCTGTGTCATGCCCAGGCTGTTCAAGCGTTGCGAGCCAATCAGACTGACGACGCTTTGGGACTCTTGGATGAGGCGCTGGTTTGCAATCCCCACAACCCTGAGGTTTACATGGCGCGGGCGCGGGTTCTGCGACAACAGGGCAAGCTGGGCGAGGCGTGTGCCCATTGGCAGAAGGCGCAGGAGATTTACCTAGACCTGGGCGATGTAAACGCACTGCGGTGTGTGCAGCAGCTCCTGAAACGGTTTAGCTAGATTAGCTGGGTGTTGAGCTATTGGACTTGACATTGACGTCGCCAGTACTGGAACTGCGGGGGGCGGGGCAGCGGTTTGCGGAGGCGAGCTGGGCTCTGCGAGATATTTCCGTGGCGATCGCCCCGGGAGAACGGGTGGCACTCATCGGTCCTTCGGGGGCGGGAAAAAGCACGCTGCTATCGTGGCTGAACGGCTCACGGCAGCCAACGGTGGGTGAGGTGGTGGTTTTAGACCAGGCGCTATATAAGTTCAGTTCGTCACGGCGGCGTAAACTCCAGCGACAAATCGGCACCATTTACCAACAGCTACACCTCATCAACAACCTAAGCGTCCTCCACAACGTCAATGCCGGACGGCTAGGATATTGGCCAATCTGGAAAACCATACTGTCGCTGCTGGTGCCCATTAACGCCCCCCAGTGCCACGAGTTGCTGGAGCAGGTGGGCATCGCCGAGCAGCTTTACAAGCCCTTGGGACAGCTATCGGGTGGGCAACAGCAGCGGGTGGCGATCGCCCGAGTGCTTATGCAGGATCCGCAAATTGTGTTGGCGGACGAGCCGGTGTCTAGCCTGGACCCAGAGCGGGCGCGGGCAATTGTGGCGCTGCTGACCAAGCTCTGTCGCGATCGCGGCAAAACCCTAGTTGCCAGCCTGCATACCGTGGACCTGGCGCAAAAATATTTTGATAGGGCGATCGCCCTGCAAGACGGGAAAATCCTATTCGATAAACCGATGGCGAAAGTTACCGACGAAGACTTGCGCCAGCTATATCAAGGCTAGGCAACAAAGCTAAGTAATCTGATCCAACAGCTCTCCCATTAGGCGATCACTCAGCTCCCGAATCAGATCCACCTGGACTAGCTTCGCCAACCAATCCGCCGGAATTCCCGATTCACCGTAAAACGCCCCGGCAATTTGCCCACACACCGCCGCCGTTGTGTCCGCATCGTCCCCCAGGTTGACCGCCATTAAAATTGCGTCCCGAAAATTATCGGTTTGGTCAAAACACCACAGCGCCGCCTCCAAACTTTTCACCACGTAGCCGGACCCAGAAATTTCATCGCGAGTTTTCGTGCGGTATTCTCCCTGGGCGATCGCCCGAATCGAGTCACTTTCCAAGCTCATATCCCGATCCGCCAGCAAAATCTCTTCCTTGCCCTCATCGTACAAGGCCCGCGTAATTGCCCGGGCATACCATTGGCACGCGTCCAGGCATTCTGCGGCACCGTGGGTTGTGCGGGAACTGCTGATGGCCCACTGTCCCAGCTCCTCCAGCATCACCTCGAAATCCGGCAGCGGGTCGGCGATCGCCCAGCTAGAGAAAAAAAACATCGGAATTGGAGCCAGCCGCATAATCGAACCATTGCCCGCCTTACGGGGATTTTCTGACCCGGCGATCGCCTCCCCTGTTTCGCGAAACCGCGCCAAAGACTCCGCCGTTGCATTGCCAATATCAAAACACTCGCCAGTGCTGCTGAGGTAGCCCTCCTGCCACCAGCGACAGTAGCGATCCATCTGATCCCGCGCGTCAAACCCGTCAATGGTCACCAAGCTAGTCGCCAAACATAGCGCCATTGAGGTATCGTCAGTCCACTGTCCCGGCTCCAAGCCAAATGGTCCTTGCCCCACCATCTCCGTCACCGGAGCAAAGCTCCCTCGCGGCTTAAACTCCACCGTCGTCCCCACCGCATCTCCGGCAGCTAACCCCAATAAGCATCCCCGAAATCGATTTTGCTTATCCATGTGCTCTGACTGACTCCTGGCTGACTTCCCCTGAGTTGGTGAATCTCGACGAGCCTTGATTTGGCGATCTAGATTCGCCTGATCAACAAAACCATTGCTCCTGAACAGCGGTAAACGGGACGGGATAGTAAGAAAAATCCATGTCACCACCACCAATACCGTCACGGATCCGCTTGGTTCAAGCTGTTTTTTGAGGTACAACACCGGTTGTATCCCCTTGGCCACTCTCCATATTTCCTTTCATAACAAACGCGGCGATCGCGTCGAATTTACATGACCCATTCCAAAGCTTCCCGGACTTCCCACTTTGCACCTGATTACCGGGGTAATTACCAGCCCATTGGCGTCTTTGATAGCGGTGCGGGAGGGCTGACGGTTTTGAAGGAGTTGGAGCGACAGTTGCCCAATGAGCCGCTGTTGTACCTGGGAGATACGGCGCGGGTGCCCTATGGAACGCGATCGCCTGAAGAAATTGTGGAATTTGCCCGCCAGATTATTAGCTGGATGGCGGGGCGCAACGTGAAGATGGTGGTGATGGCGTGCAATACGTCGTCGGCGCTGGCGTTGGAAACCATGCGCCAGGAATTTGACCTGCCGATTTTGGGACTAATTCAGCCGGCGGCAGAGTTAGCCATTAGCCAAGGGCAGCGAATTGGCGTCATTGCCACGCCGACCACCGCCAAAAGCCACGCCTATCGAGATGCTATCCAACGGCGATCGCCCAACACCGCCGTCTGGGAAGTGGGCTGCCCCGAGTTTGTCCCCATCGTCGAAGAAGGACGCATCAGCAACCCAGAAACCCTAGACACCGTGCGCACCTACGTCCAGCCTCTCCTAGATCAGGGCATCGACAGTCTGGTGTATGGCTGCACCCACTATCCCCACCTGGCACCGGTGTTGGATCAAATTCTGCCTGAGGCGATCGCCCGCATCGACCCCGCCCTCTCAATCGTCCGTGAAGCAACGCAGATCCTAAACCAGCTTGATCTTCACCATATGGGTCCCCTGCAAAGCCACAAGTTCTACGTAACCGGTGACCAGGAGCAGTTCAGCATTTTGGCAAACCAGTGGCTAAACGAGCCCCCCATCGTGGAACAGGTTTCCCTTGCGACAACAACTCCAACGCCGATTTATCCTATCCCCGTAGCGATTTAGGTCGTCAGGAGCGACTCACCAGGACGCGGTTTTTAGGAAACGATTTGAAAAACAAACGAGATTAGATCGTGCTTGCCCAAGGTGATGCGATCGCCATCTCGCAGTTGATAGCGACGATGGGACGGCAGGGGCCAGCTGTTGACGTATGTGCCATTGGCGCTGCCGGTGTCTTCCAGGTAGTAGCTACTGCCATCCCAGTGCACGTCAGCATGGACCCGCGACACAATTTCCGCGTGGGGGAAATCCGACACGTCAATATCAGGAGGCACACGGTTATTCGCTTTGCCGATATGAACCACCTTCCGCGCCCGAGGCAACAGCACCGTCGTATTCGTTTGCAAGTGAACAAGCTGCCCCTTTTCGTAATCCTGCAATATCGTTATCGTCTCCGGTTCCGCCTGGTCTGATTGTGCCTCCTCTGCCTGCCCCTCTGCTGGCACTTCTGCCAGTGAAACAGCACCCGCAGAGCTAGCTTCCTCGAGGGAATCAATGGGAAGAATATCCTCAGCAGCAGCACTGTCAATCTCTAGTTCACTCGGGTCGCTAGGATCGCTGATTTCTGCGACACTGCGATCGCCCCACGGATCACTAAAATCCTCCTCTATTGAATCCGCCGCTTCCGCCGCTGAATCCGCCGCGTCTGTCTCAACGGCAGCGATCGCATCATTAGCATCGTCGGAAGCGGCAATCGATGGCACATCCTCAAGAATTTCCTCAAGCTCCAAATCCTGGGCAAGCGATTCCCCACCGAGACCCGCCGCGATCGCCTCAAAATCACCCAGATTCGTAACCGGAGCGGGGGCAGCCTCTTCGCTATCCACACCTTCCGGCGGCGGTCCCGGCGGCGCTTCCCACGACAATTCCAAATCGTCTAAATCATCATCATCGTCATCCTCCGCCAGCCACTGAGCCTCCGCATCACTCAAGGGCTCAGTAATTGGCGAGAGGGGAGAAGCCTCGTCGTCATTGTTGACAAGCGCCTGATCTTCCAGCTCTTGGGCGATCGCCATTTCAAGGGACTGCTCAGGAGAAACACTATCCGCCTCATCCAGCGCCTCATCCAACAGAGCGCCAAGGGACTCCGAACTGTCCACCGCTTCGAAGCCATCTCTCAGCCCAGTACTCAGCACATCGTTAGTTTGATTCAGAGGAAGAGCATCGGGAACAAAAGCTGGCCTATCATCCTGCCAAGGAGTCTCCGTTCTCAACTTGACGCCACACTGACCACAAAAATTAGCATCGCTCAGCACCGTCGCCTCACAACTCGGGCAATCCATCTCCGTGGGTGATGGAGCAGCACAAGCTTCGCACTGCACATCGTCATCGCCATTGTCTTGGTAGCATTGAGAGCAAACAACCATAATCTACAAGCGCTACAGATACGGAAAGTTTTGGATGACCGAACAAATTGCCTAGGGTATGTCGCCTGAGTTTAATATCGATCTGATACCTAGACGGCAGTCCCTAACGGCGAAACGGGTTGGACAATTCAGGCGATCAAGCCTTAAGCCTACGGTAACCTACCTATCAATCCATGTCCCTAAAACATTGTTACGCTTAGGCTCGCCACAGCTCAGGCTTAAATTGTCGAAGCGCTGCCGGAAATATTGGCAGCCATTTGCAACCCTAATTTCAACAGGTTGTTAACCGGTAGACGCACCGTAGTTCCCTTTATCCTTACTTTGCCGTTAAGTATGCGAAATGGGTAAAGTATGCAAAACGAACACGCAAAATGGCACCCTTAAGCCTTAAGTTTGCGGTGAGACGGGTTGCTCAGAATTCTTTGCGAGCTGAGCTTGGGCACGGCGGTAGCATTGAACTTCACCGCGATCTAAACAGAGCTTGGCAGCCTGTCGAAAATCGTCTTCGGCGGCGGCACGGTTCTTTAGACGCTGTTGCAGCAAGCCCCGCTGGTAGTAAGCCAGAGCGTAGTCTGGATCGAGCAAAATAGTTTGGTTTAAATCCTCCAGGGTTCCGGGGATTTCATTGAGTGCCTGACGGGCGATCGCGCGGAAATAATACGGAGCCGCCTGATCCGGAGCCAATCCGATCGCCACATTTAAATCACTCAGCGCCCCTTGAAGCTCCTCCACTTGGAAGTGTGCCTGCCCCCGCAGCTGATAGGCGATCGCATCATTGGAATCCAGCTTAATCGCCTGACTGCACTGGGTGATCGCTACCTCCCAATTCTTCATTTCCGCCTGAGCCTGGCACATTCCCCGGTGGGCAGCGCCCCAATTCGGCTGCTGCTCCAACACCTGCTTAAAATCCTTAACCGCTTGCTCTCGCTGATCGCGATCCAGCTGCAAAAAACCCCGCCCCAGGTAAGCCGCCGTAAACTGCGGGTCCAGCTCCACCGCACGATTAAAACTTTTCAGGGCACTGTTGCGATCGCCCAACACCCGCCGCACCTGTCCCAAATACAAATGCACCGCCGGATTCTGACCATCCAACTGCAACGCACGATCCAAATCCGTCACCGCTGCCCGCCACTCCCGCCGCGCAAAATGCACCGCCCCTCGCTGGAAAAAGCCCGTTCCCTCCGGCGACCACGACAGCGCCTGGGTATGGTGATCGATCGCCTGGGAATAATCCGTAACCCGCTTTTCCAGCAGCTCCTTATCCGCGGCCAACTGCCGAGACATCTTATTCAAACTCGCCGCCGACAGCATGCGACTAAATCGCTCCGGTTGAACCGGCTCCAAAATCGCCTCCCCCTGGCTACGATAGTAAGCCGCCATCCACCGTTGAGGCACCTGCAACTGCCAGGCGATCGCCCCCACCGCCAATAAACTCCCCCCAACCGCAACGGGGAACCATCGCGATCGCAACAGCCGCGCCCATCGAGACGGTGGCTCCTGCTGCTGAGTCGGCAGCGACTGCGCCAGCGCCCGCCCCGTGGACAACCCGCCCGACAGCCCCCCCGACGAACTCCCCGACAGTCCCCCCGACAGCAGCGCAGTGTCCTCAATGGGAATATTGGCAAACTCGTACAGATCCACCAGCGCATCATTCGCCGACTGGTAGCGCTGGGCATGGGAATGATGCACCATCTTGTCGATAATGCTCGCCAACCCCGGTGACGTATTCGCCGCCGATCGCCACTCCAGCTTGCCCATATGACCATCGCGATCACCCCGCAGCTTCTGCAACTGCTCCGAAGACAATCCCCCCAGCGCCTGAATAGCAATCATCCCCACCGCAAATAGATCGCTATTCAGCCGCGGCGTCCCATAAAACTGCTCAATGGGCATATAAGCCGGCGTCCCTGCGGCGATCGTCCGCGCCGCCGCCTCCCCATCCTGCTGCTGGATAATCTCCTTCACCGAGCCAAAATCAATCAGCACCAGCTTCCCATCAGAATTACGGCGAATTAAATTAGCCGGCTTGATGTCACGGTGGATGGCGCTTTGACTATGAACAAACGTCAAAACCTCCAAAATCTCGACCAGAATGCCAATCACCCGATGCTCCGGCAACGGCTCTCCCGGCGGCATCTCCTTCGATAGCGGGTGCCCCGGCGTAAACTCTTTAACTAAATAAAACTGCTTACCTTCTTCAAAGTAAGCCAGCAGCCGAGGCACCTGGGAATGGGTCCCCAGCTTCTCCAACATCTCCGCCTCCCGCTGAAACAAGCGATGGGCATTCTTAACCGCAGTGGGATTTGGCCGCAGCAGCCGCAGTTGCTTAACGACACACTGCGGGTAGCCTGGCCGTCGTAAATCCGCAGCCAAATAAGTTTTTCCAAAGGCACCAGCACCCAATACCTGAAGGATGCGATAGCGCTTATCTAACAGTTGCCCAATCACGCAGAAACCCTGTCAAATTTAGAAGTGGAGAGAGTTGACCTAAATCTTGAGTTTGGCTTTTATGCCATGTTACGGGATCGAAGAGTCTAGTAAGGGTAATTGCTCGTCAACAGGACCGCGTCTATTGGCCACCATCGACTGAATCTCAAACCCAATATTTGTAGGGGTTTCAGCATTCAAATCCTATTCTAAAGGGCATATAACCCTTGTCACGTAAAGCTTCTGAAGTTTAGTTGAGGTCACGCCCCTACCTGTCAGTCGCAGCGACTGATAGCGTACTGACTTTCATCAAAAATTCTTTGTTGCGATGGGGGTTTACTGCCATCACGCAACCTGGCAGTTAGCAGTGCTTTGTCGCTGGCTTCGACAATTTCACCAAAGTCCATGCATGGCAAGCCGCCGCATTCGCCAAAGTTAAACCCATTAAACGTTTTTGACGTTGGGTGAAAGGCGAATACGGCGAAAAATCGGGAGAACGCCGATTGGTTTCTCCAACAGTGTCTCTTAACCCTAAACAAGAGCAGCTGTGGAATCAGCTACGCAACTAATTTGCGCTGCCGTTGCTAGGAAGCTTGGCTTTCATATCGCCAGTCAACGCCTTGGCGCTTTCCAAGGTTGCCAAGATACTTTGCGGATCCATAAACATCACCTTGCTGCTGCCGCTGGTGCCGATGGTGGCGCTGGTATTCAGATACTGCTGAGCCATCAGGAACTGCAACGCTTCTGCCGCCTGGGGATCTGATTCCAACGATTGACCCACAATTTTCACCGCCTGGGCGATCGCCTGAGCTTGAAGCACCTGCTGCTTCTGATTCGCCTGCGCCTCGAGCACAATCGCCTGTTGATGGGCTTCCGCATCCAGAATCGCCGCTTTCTTTTCAGACTCCGCCGCTAACACCTGCGCCTCCGCCTTACCCTGAGCCGCATTTACCGCCGACTCTCGCTGTCCTTCCGATGTCAAAATGTCCGCCCGCTTTTGCCGCTCCGCCGACATTTGCAATTCCATCGACTCCTGCACCGCCTTGGACGGAATAATATCCCGTAGCTCAACGCGGGTCACCTTTACCCCCCACGGGTCCGTCGCCACATCCAAATCTCGCAGCAGAACCTCGTTCACCCGCTCACGCGCCGTAAACGTCTCATCCAGCTCCAGCTTGCCCATCTCCGACCGAATCTGCGTCAGCACCAAATTGGTCATCGCCGACTGCAAATTCTCCACCTTGTAGTAAGACTTCTCCAGGTCAACGATGCGCCAGTAAACCACCGCATCTGCCGTGATCATCACGTTGTCACGGGTCACACACTGCTGAGGCGGAACATCGATTACCCGCTCCCGCACCGTCTGTTGACACACCACCCGCTCCATCACCGGAACCAAATAATTTAGCCCTGGCTCTAGCTTTTTCCCCTGATACTTACCCAGGTTTTCCACCAAAGCCTCATTTCCTTGATTCACAATCCGAATGCCGGATAGTGCGGTTGCCCCAAAGGCGAGCGCCATCGCCATAATCAACTCATTCATCGTGCCAAGTCCTGATATTTAATGTTTAAATGTCGCAGGCTATTCGTAAAGAAAATTGAATTCCGGGTATGTCAAGAGGGCGTCGTCTTTTCTGATGTTTGCTAACAGTCACATCGAATGCCAGCGAAACAGTTAATACCGGCTATGTCCATTATGGCTTGCAAAATATTGCAACGGGAAAAGCCTTACTTTTTGATATATTCCACAGGTCGCAAGACAGCAAAAGCATCGCAAAGCGTTTGACTTTGCTTCAGATTTCAAGAAGAGTCAGGGTCTAATGAAACTTATCTACATCCCCTTAGACGAGCGTCCTTGTAATATTAATTACCCTCAATCCATCGCCAAACTGCAAAGACGAATTCAGCTCAAGGTTCCACCGAATAACTATTTGAGCCAAAAGAAAAAGGCAGCCCCCACCAATCAACTATGGCAGTGGCTAGAGGATGAGATACCGAACTGTGACGGCGTAATCTTATCAGTTGAAATGCTAATTTACGGTGGGCTTTTACCATCGCGGCTGCACAAAGACTCTGTGGAGACACTGCTAAATCGAGTTGAGAAAATTCGACAGTTAAAGCAACTAAACCCCAAGTTATTTATTCTGGCGAGTAATTTGATAATGCGATCGCCTAGCTACAACAGCAGCGAAGAAGAGCCAGATTATTACGCTGATTGGGGTGCATCGATCTTCCGTTGGGGTTGGCTAACTGACAAACAAAATCGTCAGGATTTATCGTCTTCAGAACAATCGAGTCTTGATGATTTAACTCAATCCATCCCAACGGAATACCTACAGGACTATCGTCAACGACGCCTCAATAATCGACGAATCAATCAAGCAGTTATCCAACTGGTCAAAGACGGCATTATTGATTTTCTAAGTATTCCTCAAGACGACAGCGCCGAGTATGGCTTTACGGTAATGGATCAGCGAGAAATTTACGGGGCGATCGCCAGCGAAAGGCTACAGCACAAAATTCACGTCTATCCCGGCGCAGACGAAGTAGGATGCACTCTTCTAAGCCATGCCTATGTTCACTACAGCCAGTCCATAAAGTCGCCAATCAAAATTTATCCTCTATTCAGTTCAATCAACAGTGAAGGGATTGTTCCTTTATACGAGGATCGCCCTTTAGGAGAAAGCTTAAAAGCGCACATTCTTGCAGCCGGTGGTTGCCTAGTTACGGATCCAGAAAGGGCAGATTTTGTATTAGCTATCAACACTGCCGGGCAGATGATGCAAGAAGCTTGGGATCAAAGCAAGAAGGATATTACCTATTCAACCTGCCGTAATTTGCGATATTTCTCATCAGCGATCGCCCAATTCATTCAACAGGGAAAATCCGTTGCGATCGCTGACGTTGCCTTTGCCAATGGAGGCGAAATTGAACTCATTGAAATGCTTGATAAAAATGGCACTCTAGATCAGATTATTGCCTACGCCGGGTGGAATACTAATTGCAATACTCTGGGAACAGCGATCGCTACAGCAATTTTCAGTCTAGGCTCAGACAATCAATCAGCAATCAAAACTAATATTATTCAGCACCTACTGGAGGATGCCTTTTATCAAGGTATTATTCGAACCAAAATAATTGATACCTATCTTCCAACTATTGGTGCTAGTTACTACGACTTTGGCGATCGCAAACCAGATATTAGTGAGGCTGCCAGAGTAAACCTTATTCAAGAATGGAAGAACACCATTCAGACAACATTCAAAGCCACTCCTTTCCAAATCACCCACCTAGATTTTCCGTGGAAGCGAATGTTTGAAATCAGCCTGGCAGTAACACTTTGAGGTCATGCTTGCCGAAGCTGCCTTCAACAAAACATCAATAGAGTTCCCCAGCTCTTGCTTGTTTAGAGCTAGGGAAAATAACGCGCTTAGGGGCTAAAGGCACATACCAAAGTCATTAGAACTAGCTCTTTTTCTTGCGCTTGCTGCTCTTCTTCGCAGAACCAGAGCCTCGACCTTTAAGGCCAAACCAACCAATTGTTAGATAGCCAACAGCCAACACAAAACTATTGGCACCCGTGGTAATTGACGAACGGAATAGGCGAGTAGACGAAGCTTCTAACGCTTGTTCTCTACGCTCCTTAATTTGCTCTCGCAACTGTCCCTCAATTTCCTGGCTTTGAGCATCCACTGAACCGGGGTCCGCCTTCAAGCGCTCCAGCCGCTCCAGCTGCTCCTCAGGAATCTGGCCGCTTTCAATAACCCGTTGCAAACCTTCCGGATTGTCTGCCAAAGTTCTTAGCTGCTGCTTCAATCGCTCCACCTGAGCCGGAATCTGCCCGTTAGCTTCCTCAGCCCGCTCCTCAATGGTCTGCCGCTCAGTCTCTCCCAGCAGCCGCACACCATTCAAATGAAGAGGCGTCAACAACAGGAACAGAGCACCTAGCGTTAGAGACAGAACAAGAGCCCAGAAGCGGGGATCCAATAGGGGCGACCCACCAGGCTTGCTAGCCCCGGATCGTTGAGCGATCCATGTACCGCCGAACAACAGTCCAATCCCCACCAGAGGAACAACTCCCCGGTCTACCAAGCCAGAAATAAAGCCTAATAGCCACTGCCGATTTTGAATGTCTAGAGGAATCGCCAGGATAAAGAAGTCTAGTAGCGAGGAGATAATTAGGATAATTCCCACCACCACCAGGATGCGGGAGGCTAAGGGGGCAGGTTGCCGTTTTGATGATGCTCGCATGGTTACTGTGAGAGTTGTTTACTTTGGCCGTATTGCTGATGGGCGTTAACTATAGCGAGCCACTTTACCGGATGGTTCTGGGCTGGATTAACGCGGATTAAGGTTTCAAACGTAAGGGGAGAAATTGCTTACAACCCAGTGACAGAGGCAGGGCTGTAACCGTGTCCCCTATGTTTTCCGCTTCTTCTTGACGCTTCTTGGGCGTCCTCGAAACGCTGATGCTCCCAGGGCAATATAACCACCAGACAGCATCAGACCGCTGATACCGGTTTGTACACCGGAACGGAAGGCAGCCTGTCTTGCCCTAGCATCAAGCTCCTGTCGCCGCTCTCGGATTCTCCCGATAATTTGTGCCGGTAGGCGCTCCGTTTGGGAACTGATGAAATCCTTTAGGCGCTCTGGATCCTGCTGAGCCCGGCGCAAAAATCCCTTCTGCTCTTCTGTGAGTTCATCTCCTTCCAGCAAGGCTTGCACTGCGGCGTCATCGTTAAGCAGTTCATCGACCTGTTGACGTAGCGCTTGCTGGCGCTGTTCTATGCCGGTTTGGAAAGCTTCCGATTGAATGCGTTCTTCGACACGCTCTTCGGCGCTGCGGGCTTCGGTTGTGATTTGAGCCAAGACCTCACGGCTTCTCGCCCAGACATTAACGATGTGCAGGGGGGAAAGGAGTAGGAAGGCTAGCCCTAGAACGAACGCTAGGCTGAGAGCAGCGATTTTAAATTTCCGGCGAGGAAGGCGTTTTTGCAGACTACGCTCTTCAATCCAAAATCCCCAGAAAATAAATCCAATGCCAATGAAAGGAATGATGCCTAGGTCCACAAAGCGGCTAACGAAGTTCTGCTGCCACGCTTGCTCTAGGGGTTCGAATGGAATCAGTAAGCCCAGATAGTTGATAAAGGCAACGAGGATAGTTGCTATGCCGCACACCAGCATGGCGCGGGCGGTGAGCAGTAGTTGATCTTTGTTGGGACTACTTTCTGTTTTGGCGGTCATGGGGATTGGAGGATAAGCGGAGTTGTGATGGTGCTGAAAGTGGGCATTTGATGGGTATCTGAATCTGGTGCACCAATCCGGGTTTAGCTCATGGAGGCTGCAATGGGGCTAGGCAGCAATGGATTTAAACACTTACCGGCTGTTTCTAGGTTCTTGTATTTGAAAACCCAGTTTTCACCTGGTTTTGAGCGCCTGCATTATCCCATAGTGCCCTTTTGCCTCGCTTGCTTCTTCAGTTGCCTGGCGATTTGTTTTTAGTTCATGTCAGTTTTAACCCGTGTTGCGCCGTTCGTCAGGATTAGAGCGCATTGAGGTTCTGATTTTGAAGGAGTTTGACTGATGGGATTAAGGGTTTCTGTGCTTTTGCGGGGCTGTGAGGCGATCGCCCCTAGCTTAGTTGTGTACTTAGGCTTGGGGGCAATATCGGGGGGATAAAAGGGCAATGTTGAGGGTGGCTTTTCCGATAACCCAAGCCTCCACCTAACCCTTTGCCGAATAGGTTTTTGCTGGGTAGATTTTCGCCGGATTGGATAGTGAGATAGAGGAGTAAGGCTTGTGGGTATTCGAGCTGTTGAGGTTGGGGCGGATAAGGCGGCGATCGCTGAGCGGGCCGGTGAGCTTGTGGGCGATCGCATCGTGCAAGTGTTGAAGCACCAGCCATTTTGTTCGATTGTTTTGTCAGGGGGCAGTACGCCCAAGCCTTTGTACCAGTCGCTGGCGGGGCGATCGCTGCCTTGGGATCGGCTGCTGATTTTCTGGGGAGATGAGCGCTACGTGCCGTCGGATCATCCCGATAGCAATGAAAAGATGGCGCGAGAGGCGTGGTTAGATCGGGTGCCCATTCCGGCAGCTCAGATATTTGCGGTGCCGACGGAGGACGGGGATGCGGCGATCGATGCGGCAGCCTACGGACAGACGGTGCAGCATACCTTCGAAGACCCTGAATCCCTGTTTTTATCGTCCAAAGGGTCTGACTGGACCTGGGACATCGTTTTATTGGGGATGGGGGACGATGGGCACACCGCGTCGCTGTTCCCTGGAACGGAGATCTTGAATGAGACGGACAAGCTGGTCAGCGTTGGACAGAAGGACGACCAGCCTAGAATTTCGCTAACCTATCCGGCGCTTAACCGAGCAGATTGGGTACTGTTTTTGGTCGCCGGGGCAAACAAACAGGAGCCCTTGCAGCAGGTGTTGCCCGTGTCTTTGCAAGGTAAGTACGGAATGGAGCGATCGCCCCTCAGTCAGCAATACCCAAGCTGCGCCGTTCAACCATCCGGGGACCTGCTGTGGCTATTGGATCAGGCAGCCAGCGAAGGGCTTCCACCTAACTTGCTCAACTAGAATAAGCCCAGAATTCCTGCCAATAATAAATTGAATCTTGGTGGTTTCTCATGAGTTAAAGATGCTCTTGAGACTGTTGGCTATGACTCCGTGTTTTTAGATTGGATTGTGCTTATCACATTCTGGGCACTACCCCTTAGGGCTATCACTGCGCATATTCGCGGTGATGTTGACTAGTCCTTGACTCGACACTTGCCCACGCCAATGACAGTTACATTTCCAAAGGTAGAGCAGAGAAATTACGCCGAGAAGAACTTCAATACCAGCAGAAACCACCAAAGAGATCCCTGGCAATCCATCTATAACCATGCTTACCAGTCTTCCAAAACCGTAGGAGAGATAAAGCACAGTTGAGAGCGCAACAGATGTAAAGGTGAGTCGCGGAATAAAGGTTCCGGAAACAATAAGAGCGCCATACGTCAGCAAAGCCGTCGCTGGCGCTCGAATTTCACTGAGTAAATTTACATCCCCATTAATATCAATATGGTTAAGTGCATAGAAGTCGGTTGGGGATATTAAGATCCCAAAGCTAATCGCGATCGCAACAAGACCCGAAACGCCTAAAAATACCTTTAAAGAAATTGAATTTCTCATTATCCTAATTCCAGTGGTAAATAAGTTGACGACGACGGTCAGTGATAAGAACTGGGCAGAGAATAGAAGTCGTAGATTATTAGTCCTTGCCCAGTCAAGTTCCGTACTGAGTGAAACTTAAGCGCGGGCGATATGAGGCAATATCACAGTGCAATGAC
>JBCCTE010000012.1:0-15708 GCA_039198915.1 Cyanobacteria bacterium P01_D01_bin.73
ATCTCGGGCGCGGCTTCTTCCTTCGATTCAGCCTCTGCCGGTTCCTCATCCGTCTGCTGCTGGACATTTTGATAAGCCGCCTTTGCCCAAGCTAGATAGTCTAGTGAGACTTCTTCTTCTTCGTTGTCATCACTGCTTGACTCCTCGCTTCCTGCATCTGTTCCACCCTCGTCAGCGGATTCAGGATCTTCCGCCTCCGATGCTGCTTCGCTGTCAACTGTTTTGGTATTTTCAGCGGTGGCTTCAGACTGCTCCTTGGGCTTATCTCCCTCATCAAATTGACGGCGGAACCAGTTAAAAACCATAGGACAACTTCAAATAAAGCGGGAACAGAACAGGAAAATGGGGCGACTAGCCCGAATTTTAGAGCATCTTACCGATTTTTCCGGGCGGCTTTCTGGGCATCGACGACCCGACGCAAAACCCCATTAACAAACCGGTAGCTATCTTCGTCGCTGTAGCGTTTGGCTAACTCCACTGCTTCGTTAATCGCCACCCGATCCGGCGTGCCAATGTAGCGCAACTCCACCGTCGCCAGCCGCAAAATATCCGCATCGATTCGCGCCAGACGGGTCATATGCCAGTCCTTCATTACGCTGTCGAGGTACTCATCCACATCGTCGCGGTACTTCATCACCGATTCGATTAGCTCTATCGCAAATGCCCGAAGTTCCGGCTGTTCAGCGGATTGCAACAGCACCGGAAAATCGATCGCCATTGCCACCCGTTCAATGGCTTCCTGGGTTTGCCCAATGGCTTCTCGGACTAGGGCGATCGCCTGTTTCGCGTCCCCCGCCTGAATACTTTCATCCAGCAGTTCAGTTTTATTCAGTCGATCATTTCCCCGCTGTAAGCTACCGCCAGCGCCTTCCAATGCCTCGCGGGCTTCCGCCTGTAGGGTTTTTACCGCCGATGCCAGGATGTCCGTCAGGTCGCGATCGCGGTCCTTCTCTAGCTTGGATGAGAGCTGGCTAATACCTAGCAGGGCTAATTCTCGGGCGACGCGGCGGGTTTGCATGGCGATGGCGGGGCGGAAAAGGGGCAGACGACTGGACGGTTGGGATACAGCGATGGTTTGGCGCGATGAATGCCAGATAAATATCAAAGGTCACTAGCGGAGAGGGTCGGAATCTACGCTGCCGACGGGATTGGATAGGGATTGGCCGCGGATTCGGCGGGTAGAATTTCCAACACGGGCGATCGCCCCATCGCGACTCGGGGAAACGATGCCCCCCGAAACCAGAATTTTGAACGCATCCTCAACGGATAACGACAGCTCAATCACGTCCGTAACCGGAATGACACAATACCACCCGGAGGTTGGGTTCGGCGTTGTCGGCAAAAACACGCTAAGCATGTCATCTTCCAACTCAGATTGAATCTCGGGACCAGCGGCACCGGTTACAAACCCCAAAGTCCACAACCCCCGCCGTGGATATTCCAACAGGACCACCCGTCGAAATCGTTGGCTAGAATCTTGCAGCAAAGTTTCCAATAGCTGCTTTAGCGTCTTGTAAAAGCTTCCGACTAATGGAATGCCTTGCACCACCCGCTCGCTATTTTCCAGCAGCCACTGACCGGCAATATTCCGCGCCATCAGTCCCAGCCCCAGGATCACCAGCAGCGGCACGGTGACGCCGATCAGTAGATCCAGCACTCCGATAAGCCAAGGAGCAAGATTGAACTGGGCAAAGGGATTGAGCTGCTTGGGGATGCGGGTCACCATCTCAATGGTGTTGCGCCCCAATGTGATGGTTAACCAGATCGTCGTTGCCAAGGGAATAGCAACCAGCAGACCTGCAATCAGGTCATTTTTAAGATTTTGTTTTAGGCGATCCAACTTAGACAATCGTTGTGTTCCCAGCATCCTAAATTTTCCGCAGCCCTTATGGTACCAATAACCTTACCTATCCATCAGCTGCGCCCAACCAATACTCAATCAATGCTCGACTGATGCTTAGTCAATGCTCGACCAAGGGTGACTAATACCGCTACCATTTGCCATTAGACGACCCAGAGAGAGGACACAGGCTTAAATGGTTATTGAGATGCTGCGCGCAGCAAGTTCGCGCATAGCCGACTATTTCAGGGTTTCGATTTTGGCTGCGGTGGCGATCGCCCTGACCTTAAGCACGTGGTTTGGCAGTGTTGATCCGGCGATCGCGTCATTAACGGATGATCGCTTTGACGGCAATATTTTTGCGCTGTATGCCGGAAATGGATCCCTGGTTCCGCCTCGGGTGACCCTTGCCGATTCCCTGAAGCGAGAAAAGCCCGCCATCCTATTCTTCTATGTGGATGACAGTGCCGACTGCAAGAAATTTTCGGGCACCGTTTCCCAACTCCAGGCGTTCTACGGCAAAGCGGCTGACTTCATCCCAGTCATCGTGGATGCCCTACCGCCAGAGGGCTCAAATGATTTCACAACGCCCGCTTTCTACTACAGAGGGCTGATTCCACAGACGGTGGTGATTGATGGCAGCGGCAAGGTGATTTTGGATGAAGTGGGTCAGGTGCCCTTCGAAACCGTGGACGATCGCCTCAGGGAAGTTTTTGACCTACTACCTCGCTCCGAGTCGGTTGAGTTACGTCGCCGCACCCTCAACGAAGTCAACATCGAAGTGGAACAGGTCAAGAAATAGTTGAACTGGGCGACGCCTTATCCGCTCCTTCGCCGATGCTTTACGGACCTGTTTGTTAACGAAAACTAATGTCCTGGGGCGGTCAGCAGCGGGTTGAAAAGACTGGGGTTAGAGTAATGGGGTCATTGCAGTGGAGTGTGCGTCGTGTCCAGTTCTGTCCCGTCCGGTCCGTCTGATCCCAACGAGCAAACTAGCTTAGCGCCAACCGATTCCCGGCGACCCAGACCGGTGGAATCTGAAGAATGGTGGGCGGTTGTGCTGGCGATACTCACTATGGCGGGCATTTTCTGGTGGACTATAGGGCGCGATCGCTTCTCCGTTGATGGGGCGCTGTCGTCGGTCACCGGCAACTCATCGGCGGAAGTCACTGGAGGGGCCCAGGGCGTTGGCAATGCTAACGGTAATGGTGCTGGTAGCGGTAATTTAAACGGTGCAGCAGGCATTGGCGCTGGACTCGGAGTAGCCAACGGTGCTGTCAATGGCGCTGGTGGGGAAAGCAGCGATGGTGATGGCGGCGGCGGCACTCAAGGTCTTGGTAACGCAAGCGAGGTTGGTAATGGCGCTGATGGTGATTCTGCTAAGGCTAACGGCTTTGGTGGCGATCGCCCCCAGCCCGCTAGCGAGACTAACCGTGGGCTCGGTGGCTTAAACGGTGGAAACTCTGGGAGTTCAGGCGCCAGCAATGGGGGCGATACCTACGTCGGCGACGCTGCTGCTGGCAATGAAAATGGCGGTGCAGTCCCCCCTCCCCCTGCCGAAGGCGCACCCTCCAACCCTGATGCAGTTCCTCTGCCGGCGGCTCCGGCTCCGCAAGCCTTTGACGATGTACCCGATAGCCACTGGGCTGCACCCTTCGTCAACCAGGTCAGCAAGCTAGGCTACATCGAAGGTTTCCCCGACAA
Organism: Cyanobacteria bacterium P01_D01_bin.73; assembly: GCA_039198915.1. Classification (GTDB taxonomy): domain Bacteria; phylum Cyanobacteriota; class Cyanobacteriia; order CACIAM-69d; family CACIAM-69d; genus CALGDE01. The sequence goes on from JBCCTE010000012.1 coordinate 3,545, forward strand.
TACGTTCCGCCCCGATGAGCCGGTAAATCGTGCCCAGTTGGCGGCGGTGGTGTCCCAAGCCTATAGCGATCGCCCACCTACGGTGGCAGCGCCTCAATTCAGCGACCTTGCCTCGGACTTCTGGGGGACCGAAGCGGTTCTCAGCACCGTCCGTACCGAATTTATGAAAGGCTATCCCGACGGCACTTTCAATCCAGAGCGTCCCATTCCTCGACTGGAAGCAGTGCTGACCTTCGTCGCAGGCTTAAAGCTGAAGCCCCAAGGCAATCCCGATGAAGTGCTCGGCCAATTTTCCGACGGAGACCAGGTGCCGGATTGGGCAAAGTCGGCGATCACGGCAGCCATTGAAAATCGCCTGTTGGCAAATCCAAAGGGCAAGACCTTGGACCTAAAAACCACCGCCACCCGCGCTGATATTGCCTCGATGGTTTACCAGGCTTTGAACAGTGAAAACAAAGTGGGCGCCGTCGACTCACCCCACATCTTGAGCGGCGAATAGGGCATTGTTCCTCAAGTTGGCATCAAGTTTGAATTGAGGCAGCAGTGGCATTATCGCGGTGCCACTGCTGTTTTTAGTTAGGACTGTTTTTTCAGGACATCTGGCGATCGCAACGCCGCAACGGACTCACAACCCGCGCAGAACATCGCCGTTTTCAGCTCCGCCGTCAGCGCCTCAATCTCAAACGCCAGCGCTTCCTCCGACTGTGCCGCCGCCTGCAAAAACGGCATCGCCAACCCCGCCAAGTCTGCCCCCAGCGCCAACACCTTCGCCGCGTCTAACCCCGTTCGCAGCCCTCCAGAAGCGATTAGAGGAACCTCAGGCGCGATCGCCCGCACCGCCACTACACAATCCGCCGTGGGATAGCCCCAATCTCGGAACGTGCTCCCCAACCGTCGCTGAAGCGGATCCTCCGCCCGAGCGCTTTCCACCTGCGCCCAGGACGTTCCCCCCGCCCCCGCCACATCGATCGCCGCCACCCCCACATCTAACAGCCGCCGCGCCATCGCCCCCGAAATCCCATTCCCCACCTCCTTCGCAATCACCGGCACCGGCACCGCCGCACAAACCTGTTCAATTTTCGAAAACAGAGCAGAAAAATTGCGATCGCCCCGAGACTGAACCGCCTCCTGGAGCGGATTTAAATGCAAAATCAGCCCATTCGCCTCCAGGCTATCCACCACCCGGCGACACTGGTCCACGCCATAGGAGTAATTCAGCTGCACCGCTCCCAGATTTGCCAACAACACCGCATCCGGCGCCAGCGATCGCACCGCGAAAGTCCGCTCCGTCTCCGGTCGCTCCACCGAAACCCGCTGCGAACCCACTCCCATCGCCAACCCATAGGCCTGAGCCGCCTGCGCCAACCGCCGATTAATTTCCCACGCCAGCTCCGTTCCCCCAGTCATAGAAGAAATCAGCAACGGCACCCTTAAAGCATCGCCCAAAAAATCAACCGCGCAATCTAAATCATCAAAACTTAGCTCCGGCAAACAACAGTGGCGAAACCGATAGCCCTCCAACCCCGTCGTTAGGGATTGACACTGGACATCATCCTCTAAACAAACCTTCAAATGAGTCGCCTTCCGCTCCTGGGTTTGCGCTCCCAAATTTTGCGCTCCCGAGCACTGATCCACTTTGCTCAAAGCTCCATTCTGCTCTGAAGCCTCTGGCGGAACGTTAACTGCATCACTCAATCTCATAGGTCGGCCTTAAGCTAAAGATTATGTGCCCTGACAAAATGACGAGGGCACTCACCAGAAGTCAGGCACGGGGATGGGCATTATTACACTAGCTAACTGTCCCTGCTGTAGGCAGCTAAGGCTATCACGATAGAATTTGTAAGATTTTCACAATAACAAGCCAGAAAGTTAATCTTAAGGGTCATTTATAAGATGTGGAAACTCATTAAAAATAGTTTTGAACCCCATGCTTTCAATTGTTTAAGCGTTTGAAACGATGATTAGAATCAATCACTCAACCGCCGTTTTTATTCTGGTTTTTTATGCTCTAAATTGTTAGTACTCCTCTGCCATTAAAACTTTGCAGTGGGACCCGTCCAAAGGAACTACGCTAAAGCGCTTATACTCTCTAGACCGCGTTCTGTTTAGAGTCACTCTTTCCATTACCTTTTTACCCTTTGCATTTTACTTATGAAAGTGCGCCTTGTTTCTTCCTTAAGCGCCATTGCCGCGGGCGGCTTGATAATCCTTGGGGCTTGGATGGTTAATAACCATGAGCGAGAGCGCCATTTGTTTAATGGGAAAACTAACGCGAAGGACCATCTAAGCCTAATTCGAGCCCAGATAGACGGCGCAATTCAACAAGAGATCCAAATTTCTAGAGGTATTGCCTACTACATCATGCAAAACCCTGACTTAAGTAACGAGGGGTTTGATGATATTGCACAGGTGTGGCTGTCTCCCCGTAGTCCTGGAGAGCAGAGGATTCTTGGGCAGTGGCAGAAGGGGGACGGTATTGATCAGGTTGCTTTACTGCGCCCGGGACAGGCGCCCTACAAAAGCTGGCGTATGGGTGAGGAGTCTTTGGCTTCTGGGGTAGGAGGGAATTTGGAGGATAGTGTTGAGGATTCGGGCGCCTCGACTGAGTCTGGTGATGGGGCAGGTAATGTAGCTGATGCACAGGGTAGTGGACTAGGGGAAGCTGAATCGGGCAACGCTGAATCAGAAGTTCTGGAGGAGGGGGCTCCTGAGGCGACGGTGGCGAACGCGGTGGCGAACTTAGGTTTTGAGGTCAGTAGTGACGAGAGTTTAAAGGCGGATTTGGGAACGCTGCTGCAAACGTTGTATCAGTCTAAGGCTGAGGTCAGATCGCTACCGGTTTCCGAGCTGCGCGATCGCCTGGCCATCGGCGGAATTCATATTCGCCCTGAGGGTGATGTTATTCATGTCCAGATTGCGATTATTGACGGACAAACTCGCAATACATCCCGCCCGGAACTTTGGGGGGTTGTGCAAACTAGCGTTTCTTCGAGGAGATTGTGGCAAGAAATTGCTGCCGATGAAAGGGACAACAATAGCTTTCAGACCCAGTCTTCCACTCGCTATCGTTACCTGGTAGCCCGCGAGGATAATGCTACGGGCGATCGCCTGCCTTTATTTGGCGACGAGACGCTGCTGTCGGCACTGGATGAAAACGACTATCAAAATCGGCCGGTCATTGAAATTCTGCAATTCCCCCGCGACCAGTGGCTCATGGCGCTGGCTCCCGATCAGGGATGGCTACAGGGTTACGGTCGCTCTTCCCTGATTTTTGGCGCGGGGGGGATATTGGCACTGGCGGCGGCGATCGCCGTGTATCGCTGGACGGAAACCCCTGTGCGACTGCAGTCAGTGGTGTTTCAACAGCAGCAGAAATTTCAAGAAATTTTTGAACAGGCTGCCGTCGGCATCTACCGCACCAATCAGAAAGGCATCATTGTCGAAGTTAATCAGCGCCTGTGCCAGTTGGTGGGCTACACAGAGCCAGAGATTATTGGGCTCGATATGATGGCGCTGACCCATCCAGATGATCGCTGCACCGATTGGCCAAACCCTTGGTACTCAGGGAGGCGGTTGGGACAAATGGGAGCCCAACAAAGTACTTATAACTTTTCCACCCGCTTTGTGCGAAAAAGCGGTCACGTCCAGTGGGTGAATCTATCCATTTCCCTCGCCTATGACGATAACGATGCGGTCCAGTACGCCGTTGTTGTGGTTGAAGATATTGCCGATCGCAAACGGGCGGAGGACTCCTTGCAAGCCAGCGAGGAGCGGTGGCAGTTAGCGTTGCAGGGGAATAATGACGGCATTTGGGACTGGAATGTCCAAAAAAACAGGGTGTTCTATTCCGCGCGCTGGAAGACCATGCTGGGATTCGAGGACCATGAAATTGGAAACAGAGTCCAGGAGCGAGAGGAACGCATCTATCCAGATGATCGCGATCGGGTACTCATTGAGCTACAGCGCTACCTAGACCAAGATATTCCTACCTACTCCTGCGAGTATCGCCTGCAATCTAAAGACGGTAGCTATAAGTGGATTCTGGATCGCGGACAGGCCCTATGGGACCGCGACGGCACAGCTATCCGAATGGTGGGCTCCTGCACCGACATTGATGATCGCAAACGAGCGGAAGCCAGTCTGCGCAGCAGCGAAGAGCGATTTCGCGCCATCATTGAACAAGCCGCCGTGGGCATCAGTCAGCTAGATCGGGATGGATACTACGTCAAAGTTAACGAAAAATTCTGCTCCCTTTTGGGGTACCACGAGTCAGAAATTCTGGGGCTAAACTACCAGGACCTTACCTTCAGTGAGGATTTGCAGCAGAACGTCGACTCATCGCAACGTCTGTGGCTGGGAGACATTCAATCCTTTTCCATGGAAAAACGCTACGTCCGCAAAGACAAACGGCTTCAGTGGACCAACGTCACCGTTTCCCTGGTGCTACCCAGTAATCAAGAAGACGCTTACACCATTGCCGTCGTTGAAGACATCAGCGCCCGCAAGGAAGCTGAAGAAAAGCTGACCTACACCGCCTTCTATGACGCCCTAACGGAGTTACCTAACCGCAACCTATTCGTCGATCGCCTCCAGGGCACCCTGCGAAAGAGCCAGCGCCACTTGGATCGGCTCTACAGTGTCCTGTACATCGACCTGGACCGATTCAAGGTAGTTAACGACAGCCTGGGACACCATGCCGGCGATGACCTGTTGGTGCAAATTGGTCAGCGGTTGCTGAAGTGCGTGCGCTGTAACGATATGGTGGCTCGCCTGGGGGGCGATGAATTTGCCATCTTGCTCGACGATATGGAGTCCGTGGATGATGCGACCCATATTGCCGATCGCATCCAGGAACATCTGCGCCAGCCGTTCCGCATCCAGGAACACGACTTTTACACCAGCGCTAGCATTGGCATTGCCCTAAGCGTTGAGCCCAATTCCCAAGCCCCCTACCATCGCTGGGAATCGTGGATGCGCGACGCTGATATTGCCATGTACGCCGCCAAGCGCAAAGGTAAATCCTGCTACGAAGTGTTCAATGCCAAAATGCACCAGCACACGCTGACTCAGCTGCGGCTGGAAACGGATCTGCGCCAGGCGATTACCAAGGACGAGCTTGAACTATACTTCCAACCCATCGTATTTTTGCAAGACTTAACCCTTAAGGGATTTGAAGCGCTAATTCGCTGGAAACATCCCCAGCGCGGTTGGATTTCACCCGGTGAATTTATCAGCGTTGCAGAGGAGACGGACCTGATTTTACATCTGGGGCAATGGGTGCTGGAAACCGCCTGCGATAAGGTCAAGGCGTGGTGCGATCGCGGTTGGATGAAACCCGGCATGACCGTCAGCGTCAACGTATCCGGCCGGCAATTTACCCAGCCCGACCTAGTCGAAACGATCCAATCCACCATCATTGACAAACAAGTCGAGCCTGCCTACCTGCGCCTCGAGGTCACAGAGACGGCAATCACCGACAATATCGAATCCGTTATTGATCGCCTAGCCCGACTCCAGCTCTTCGGCATCCAATCCTGCATTGACGACTTTGGCACCGGCTACTCCTCCCTAAGTCGCCTACAAAGTTTCCCCATCCACGCCCTGAAAGTTGACCAATCCTTCGTGCAGCATATGGGAGACGAAGAGGGCATCGCAGTGGTTCGCACCATTCTCAACCTGGCACGGGGTCTGAAAATGAGCACGATCGCCGAAGGGATTGAAACCCTCGATCAGCTCAATCGCTTGAAGAGCCTCGGCTGTGACTACGGACAAGGCTATCTATTCTCGCGCCCCTTAGACTCTCCTCAGGCAGAATTCTTGCTGCAAGGGAAAATGGAATGGAAAGGATTGCAAAGCAACGGCACTAGCCCGACCGCTACCGCTTTAACGCCCTCCGCCAGCTCCTCTTAACGCTTGGGGCGCGATTGCGATGCCTTCTATGCCTTTTCGAATTACGCTTTTTCGAAGCCTTGTGCACCAGGAGTATCTTTCAAGGGACTATGCCCCTCGCAGTGTAAATCTCTGAAATTGAATTCGCGGCGATTTAATTCGTGGCGACCTCTGGTCAACTGTCAGTCGTCGCGATAGCCTAGTAATCCCTGTCCAAAATTCAGGCTGAAAGCATGAATGAAATTGGACAGAGATTAGGTTCAAAATTGAATCCACTGTTGTTCACCTATAGCTAATGAAAAAGGAGTTGATTTTATGACCCAAGTCGTATTGGGTGAAAACGAGGGCATTGAGTCCGCCCTACGCCGCTTTAAGCGCCAGGTTTCTAAAGCCGGTATTTTGGCAGATGTGAAATATCGTCGCTACTACGAAACTCCCATTGAGAAGCGGAAGCGCAAGGCTGCTGCTGCCCGCCGCAAGCGCCGTTATCGGTAGAGCTTTCCAGATTAAGCCTTTGCCTTGAGAGGCTGAACACTTCGGGGCGCGAGACTTAAATATCGATCCTAAGATATGTAGGGACTCGGTGGTGGGAGGTGGTTTCACCGGGAGTTTAAGTCTAGGCAGCCCAGATTTAGGAATTAAGACCTAAGAAGCGTTTAGCACTGGTATGAGCGACTCAAGGCAGTACGCAAAATCTAAAAATCAATCACCCAGTCTCGAGCATTAAGCCGGGGCTGGGTGATTTTTTGTGGGGCGCTTATAGGGCGTTTTCAGATTTACCCACCAGATTGGGATGTGTAGCTAGACGTATACTTTTGCGCATCATCGCTACACTGGGGTTAAATCTTTAAAGTGATTATTTCCCTGTGACCGCGTCTGACTCTGACCTTGAGCGATCGCCTGACGTCCCAACGAGTGAGTGGGATGAACTGGATGAGCTATGGGATTTATCAGCCATGCCTCTGCGCAATCCTCCCAACTCGCTGGCTGCAGACGGCATAGAGACTGCGGACATTGCAGAGATAGATGATGCGGGTGCCAGCTTGAAGAGTGCTGATGGCTCATCGAGTGATCCGCTGTTGGATCCAATCGTGGCCGAGCTGGCGGAGTTGCAAACGGAGGTGGCCTACAAAAGGGCGGTTTATACGCTGCGGGATTGGCTGGAGGGGCTGGATCTGACGCCTCGGGAGCAGCGCGGGCTGGAGCAGGAGATTGCTGGGGTGGGGGCGGTGCTGGAGAAGCTGGAGCGGGCGACGGTGCAAATTGCGGCGTTTGGCATGGTGGGGCGGGGGAAGTCGTCGGTTTTAAATGCGCTGTTGGGTAAGCCGGTGTTTACGACGGGGGCGCTCCACGGGGTGACGCAAACCTGCGATCGCGCGGTGTGGGAGTTGGATGAGGCGATCACGGCGGCGCAGGCGGGTGGCATTGAGCGGGTGGAGCTGATCGATACGCCGGGGTTGGATGAGGTGAATGGGGCGGATCGGGCGGCGATCGCACAGAAAATTAGCCACCAGGCGGATTTGCTGTTGTTTGTGATTTCTGGGGATATGACCCAGTTGGAGTGCGAGGCGCTGTCGAATCTGCGGCGGGCGGGTAAGCCGATGGTGCTGGTGTTTAACAAGGTGGACCGGTTTCCCGATGCCGATCGCCAGGCAGTTTACGAAACGCTGCGGGATCGACGGGTGCGATCGCTGATTTCTCCCGATGAAATTGTGATGACGTCGGCGGCTCCGTTGGTGGCGCAGCAGACTCGGCGGGAGGACGGCTCCGTGGGGGTGACGTGGCAGCCGGGGGCGCCGAATGTGGCGGAGCTGCGGGAGAAGGTGTTTGATATTTTGCGGCGGGAGGGGAAGGCTCTGGTGGCGCTGAATTCGCTGTTGTATACCAATGCCACCCAGGAGCAGGTGTTGGAGCGCAAGCTAACCCGGCGGGAGGCGGCGGCGAATCGGATTATTTGGCGGGCGACGTTGGCAAAGGGGGCGGCGGTTGCCCTTAATCCGGTGACGATTTTGGATTTGGTGGGCAGCGCTGCCGTGGATGCCGTTGCAATTTTGACGCTGTCCCAGCTTTACAACATCCCCATGAGCAACCGCGGGGCGATGGAGCTGTTGCAAAAAATCGTGATCGCCCTAGGGGGAATCAGCGCCGGAGAAGTGGCGGCGAATTTGGGGTTGAGTTCGCTGAAGGGAATTTTGGGAATTTCAACGGTGGCGACCGGGGGGGCGACGCTGCTGCCGTACCTATCTGTTGCGGTCACTCAGGGGGCGATCGCTGGGCTGTCGTCCTACGCGATCGGGCAGGTGGCAAAGGCGTATTTTGCTAACGAAGGTTCCTGGGGTCCCAATGGCCCGCGTGCTCTAGTGCAAACGATTCTGGCTAACCTGGATGAGGCCGCCCTCACTAAGCGCATTGAGGGAGAGCTGCGTCAAAGGCTGCTGCAACGCCGTGGCGACTCAACTTGACACACAAGGTTTTCAGCGTAGCTCTGTAGCTGCTGGATGCTTACTAAGCCCATGTCTAACTACAAGTTAGGGCGGGGAAATAGGCTCAGGTCGGCAGTAAAAACTGTATCGGCTGGAAAAATTCTCAAAAAAAGTGACCCGAAGTCCGCGCCTGTCGTAAGCATCCCTTATTGCTGCTACCTTCCGGTCCTGACAAGGTTCGGGCGTTACCACTGCACGGGTCCAGGTCAATCAAAGAGTAACACCAATTCCTCCCTTTTCACAATCGACTTTAGTATCGCTGACAGTGAAAAAGCGCGGGTGTTCTTTGGCAGCTTTAGATAAGTGGGCTAGTCGGGCTTCTTTGGCGCAACCCGATGCCATTGGTGCAGTTCGTAGGTGACACAGTTGTTTTTGATTAGCGGATCCGCCGCGACGATCGCCCGAGCCTCCTCCATATCCTGCGCCGTAAAGAGCAACATGCCGCCCTCGCCGTACTCCCAATAGCCGGTTTGGGCCTGATGCCCCTTGGCGACTAAATCTTTGACGTACGCCAGATGGGCAGGGACATGGCGGTCAAATTCTGACTTTTCAACAATTCCCGATTCAATCTTCACAAACCAAGGCATAGGACAAATCGCAAAATGGCATAAGCAGGTTTAATCACCGTAGCCCGTTCCCGTAAAAGTGTGGGATGAATCAACCAAATTTATCAACACCCGCCAAAGACGAGGGCGGGCGATGGGACGAACAGCCGAAGCTGCGACGTTATTTTGTAGCAGCAATTCCCACGGAAGCAGTGCAGGAACAGACCAACGAACTAAAGCGCGAACTGGGGCGAGATTACGACTGCAACCCGGTTTGGAATTCGCCGCCCCATGTGACGGTGCTTCCACCTTTTGAGCGATCGCCGGACCATATTTCACGCCTCGACCACTGGTTGCCGGAAGTGATTGGTACCCTGCCGAAATTTGAGCTGGAGTTTAAGGGACTGGGCGCATTCCCCAAGCACGTGCTTTACGTGGATGTAGTCCAGTCGCCTGCCCTAATGCGGTTGCAGAGCGAACTGGATTTAGCGTTCGAAGAGTGCGAGGCTCCCTACGAATACAGCCAGCGCCCAGATAAACGCCATAATCATTCGGGATTCACTCCCCATATGACCTTGGCGCGATGTCGGGCGAAGCGTAAGGGCGATAAAAATCCCTTTGACTCCATTTGGGCTGAAATTTGCGATCGCTCCTTCGACGCCACCAGCCCCATCGAGAACATCACGCTGCTGGAGTACATTGATCGCCAGTGGAAAGTTTACGCGGAGTATCCTCTGTCCTAGCCAGGATGTTGGAAATCTATAGTCCAGTTTCGTTAACGAGGCATGGAGCGATCGCCTCCAGCTTTTACTATGAATGGTTGTGGCGCAAGTGATGAAGCCGTGAATTTATCGCGAATTTATTGATCCTTGCCATCGCCCACAATTCGACTGTCTTAGGTTTTCAATAGTTCAAAATTTGCCCCTATGGTTGCCACCCCTTCCGCACCGGTTTCCACCTCATCTCGTCCAACGGTGAGCGATCGCCATCGCCTCCAAGCTGCCCAATTGGACGTTCCCTCTCGGCTGCTGCTGGGACCGGGACCATCCAACGCCCACCCTCGAGTGCTGCAAGCCTTGGGAATGCGCCAGGTAGGGCACTTGGACCCAGCGTTTATCGAGCTGATGAACGAAACCCAGGAACTGCTGCGGTACGTGTGGCAAACCGACAATCAGGTGACCATCCCCGTCAGCGGCACCGGCAGCGCGGCGATGGAAGCAACCCTCGCCAATACCGTCGAGCCTGGCGATAAGGTGCTAATCGGCGTTAACGGCTACTTCGGGTTACGCCTAACCGATATGGCGGAGCGTTATGGCGCAGACGTAAAGCAAATCTTTAAACCCTGGGGTGGGGTGTTTTCCCTGGCGGAATTGCGGGCGGCAATGGAAGAGCATCGCCCAGCGTTTTTGGCGTTGGTCCATGCAGAAACCTCTACCGGTGCCTGTCAGCCCTTTGAAGGCGTTGGCGATTTGTGTCGTGAGTTCAACTGCCTGCTGTTGGCGGATACGGTGACCAGTATTGCTGGGGTGCCCCTGTTCGTCGACGAGTGGGGCATTGATATGGTCTATGCCGGTGGTCAGAAGGCGTTGAGCTGCCCTCCCGGAATTGCGCCGTTGTCTTTCAGCGATCGCGCCCTGGAAAAACTTAACTCTCGTAAGAGCAAGGTTCCGAACTGGTATTTGGATCTTTCCCTGGTTGGTAAGTACTGGGGCAGCGAGCGCACCTACCACCACACCGCGCCGATTAATATGAACTACGCCATGCGCGAATGCCTGCGCCTGGTGGCGGAAGAAGGTTTGGAAGAGCGCTGGGCACGCCACCAGAGCACCGGTGAGTTGCTGTGGGACGGTTTAGCCGATATGGGCTTGGAATGCCATGTTGCCAAGGAGTTCCGCCTACCGACCCTAACCACGGTCAAAATCCCTGATGGCGTCGACGGCAAGGCGGTTTGCAAGACTTTGCTGGCAGACTACAACATCGAAATCGGTGGCGGCTTAGGCGAGCTGGGCGGCAAAGTTTGGCGTGTAGGTCTGATGGGTCACAACAGCCGACCCGAAACTGTCGTTACCCTATTAGCAGCCTTGAAAAAGGTTTTGGGTAAGTAATTGGCAAGTAGTTAGGCGTTTGTCCTAAACTCTGCTGCGGGCGCACTCATATATTTTGGGTACGCCCCTCGTTTTTTAATGGTGGCTTTTAGGGGGATCGGGATGAATACTCAAGGGCATGGGGTGGTAAATGTGGCGGCGCTGGGAGCGATCGCTGGTCAAGAGCTATGGCTGCCAATTCTCGCCGGGGCAGTCCTTCCAGATATCCCAATTTTTATTTTTTACGCCTGGACAAAGGGTGTTGAAAAACTCCCTGACCGCACCATTTGGCAGGAAGCTTACTATCGACCCTTCTGGCAAAACGTCGTGGCGTTGGGGCATTCGATCCCTTTGGGGGGGGCGATCGCCATAGTCGGTCAACTCATCGGCGAGCCCATCTTAATTTGGCTAGGAATCAGTGCAATTGTGCATTCCTTAGAAGATCTGCCAGTACACAACCACGATGCCCATCGCCACTTTTATCCCATTAGCAACTACCGATTTATTAGCCCCCTTTCCTATTGGGATCCCCGCCACTACGGACGCTGGGTTTCATTGGCAGAATGGGGATTGGTAATTATTTCCACCGTTGCTCTATGGGCGAATGTTTCGTCTTGGATAGGGCGCTTGGTGCTAGTTCTTGTCAACGCCAGCTATGGCATTGGTTATGCCGTTTTCTACGGACGAAAATTGTGGCGAACCTGTACCCAATCCAACTGTTCTGAAGCCCAATTCCAAGGGGATAAGACTGAACAAACTGCTGAAGCAGCGCTTTCCAACCTTTCATCGGAAGTTGGCGCTACAGATTAGCAGGATTAGCCGGCAGGCAGGCTAATTAAAAATTGTGTTCCTTGCCCAACTTCAGAGCTGACATCCAGTTTTCCTTGATGGGTATCGACAACAATTTTCTTGGCAATTGATAGCCCTAAGCCAGTTCCTTTTCCAACAGCTTTGGTCGTAAACAGGTGACTGAAAACTTTCTTTTGGACATCCTTGGGCATTCCAGGTCCGTTATCAGCGATCGCCACCTGCACCCGATTATTTTGAACGGAAGTGCGAATGGTAATTCGATTGGGGCTATTTTCTAGCTCCTTAAAACTCCGCTTTCGACTTGACTCCTCAAGGGCATCGATCGCATTAGCCAAAATATTCATAAATACCTG
>JBCCTE010000013.1:0-15443 GCA_039198915.1 Cyanobacteria bacterium P01_D01_bin.73
AACGGAATTGCCGATGGCTGTACAGGGGAAATAACCATAAATGATTTGGGGCTGCAACAGACTTTCCTGAGGGATGCGCTCCTTCCAACTATCCAAAATAGGATGAACCTTATCCTTCAGAAACTGTTGATAATCCTCCTTTGACTGCTTGCGGGGCTTACGGAACTGCCACTGCCCCGCAAACAAGGCCTGCAAATCCAAGTGCCAAAATACCTCGTCGAAGGGCAAGTCATCTCCCTGCAAAATCTTGGTACCCCAAAACGGCGGCGTGGGACGCTCAATATCAAGGGGCACCGCCTCTGAGCGTCGAGTATCCACCGGTAACGGCTCCTGTTTTACCGCCACCTTCGCCTTGCCGTTGGACTCAGCTTTAGTGTCCGATTCGTCTGCCTTAGACTCATCAAACTCGTCTAAAAATCCCTTGGCATCGTCCCAATTTTCCACTTTCTTCGCCGGCATTAACTTATCCATGAAGTTAAGGTCGGCAAAGGCATCTTTTCCGTAGATCACCCGACCGTTGTAGACCGATTGGCAATCCTTACGGACAAAGTTCGGCGTCAATGCAGCGCCCCCCAGGATGACCGGAACCTGAATGCCCCGATCATTAAAGGTCTGCAAATTATCCTTCATAAACGCCGTTGATTTAACCAACAAGCCGCTCATGGCGATGCAATCGGGCTTGTGTTCTTCGTAGGCGTCAATAATGTTTTCAACAGGCTGTTTAATGCCGAGGTTGATCACTTCGTAGCCGTTATTGGTGAGGATAATATCTACTAGGTTCTTACCGATATCGTGGACATCCCCCTTGACGGTAGCGATTAGGAACTTACCCTTAGCGCTGCTTTCGCCTCCTTCTTCCTTATCCATGTAAGGCTCTAAATAGGCCACCGCCGACTTCATAGTTTCTGCCGATTGCAACACAAAAGGAAGCTGCATTTGACCGCTAGCAAACTGTTCGCCCACCACCTTCATACCGTCCAGCAAGAAGGTGTTGATAATTTCCAAAGGTGGATACTGACCCAAAGCTGACTCAAGAACCGGTTCTAGTCCAATGCGCTCGCCGTCAATAATATGGCGCTTTAACTTCTCCTCCAGGGGCAGATTTTCATCGACGCCCTCATCTTTTTTAGTGGTTTTCCCTTCAAATAATGTGGTTAGTTTGCCTAGGGGATCGTAGGTACAAATATCACCGTCGAATTCGCGGCGATCGTAAATCAAATCGCGGCAAATCTTTTGATGATCCTCCTCAATCTTCGCCATGGGAAGAATCTTGGCGGCACTAACGATCGCCGCATCCATCCCCACCTGCATACAGTCATTGAGGAACACCGAATTCAGCACCTGTCGCGCCGCCGGATTTAGACCGAAGGAAATATTAGAAATCCCCAGCAAAACATGGCAGCCCGGCAGATTCTCGCGAATCAGGCGAATAGACTCCACCGTTGCCGCACCATTATTTCGGTCCTCTTCAATACCGGTAGAAATAGGCAGGGCTAAAGTGTCAAAAAAGATTTCGTGAGCAGGAACCCCAAACTCCACCGCCTGACGGTAGGCTCGCTGGGCGATCACAAACTTCTGCTCAGCGGTTCGTGCCATTCCATCCTCGTCGATGGTGCCAACCACCACCCCAGCGCCGTACTGCTTGGCCAGCTCCAGCACCTTTAGAAAACGCTCTTCGCCATCCTCGTAGTTGGTGGAGTTCAAGATGCACTTGCCGCCCACCACCTTGAGCCCGGCTTCCATCTTGCTCCACTCGGTAGAGTCCAACATTAGAGGCAGGGTTACGTTGGTCACCAGCCGCGACGCCAGCTCTTTCATATCCCGCTCGCCGTCGCGACCCACGTAGTCCACGTTTACGTCCAGCACGTGGGCTCCCTCTTTCACCTGGGATTTCGCCAGAGCAATCAAACCGTCCCAATCTTCATCATTGAGCAGGGTGCGACACTTTTTCGAACCGCTGGCATTTAAGCGCTCACCGACAATTAGGAACGAATTCTGCTGCTCGTAGGGCTGGGCACTGTAGATGGACGCGGCGGAGGGTTCGTAGGCGGATTTTGCGTCGCCTTCGGTTTTGTCTAGAGCTGTTTCTAGCGATCGCCGCACCTCCCGTTCCTTCGGCTTCATCTCCCGAGCGGCCTCCGAGAGCTGGGCAATATGCTCCGGTGTGGTACCACAGCAACCGCCTACCACCTGAACGCCCATATCTTCCACGAAACGATGCAGCGCCATCCGCAGCTCCACCGGGGACAGCTTATAGTGGGCAACGCCGCCAATATTTTCCGGCAGCCCAGCGTTAGGAATACAAGACACCACAAAGGGCGCATGCTCGGTTAGATAGCGAATATGCTCCGTCATCCGGTCCGGTCCGGTGGCGCAGTTCAGTCCCAAAATATCGATTTTGAAAGGCTCTAGAATCGCCACCACAGCGCTAATATCGCTACCCACCAGCATCGTCCCAGTGGTTTCCATGGTCACCGACACCATCAACGGCAGACGCGATCCCCGCTCCTCAAAGGCCTCTTCAATGCCGCTCAACGCTGCTTTAATTTGCAGCACATCCTGACAGGTTTCCACAATCAGCAGGTCCGCCCCGCCGTCGTAAAGCCCCGCCGCCTGTTCTGCGTAGGCTGCCTTCATGGTGTCAAAGTCAATATGTCCCAGGGTAGGCAGCTTAGTCCCTGGCCCCATGGAGCCCGCCACAAAGCGCGGCTTATCGGGGGTGGAATACTCCTCCGTTAGCTGCTTCGCCAACTCCACCGCCGTCTTATTCAGCTCATAAGCCTTGTCTTGCAGGTCATACTCCGCCAGCACAATCGAGGTGCCGCCAAAGGTATCCGTCTCGATAACATCCGCACCCGCTTCCAAATATTTGCGGTGCACAAATTCCACAGCCTCAGGCTTGGTGCTCACCAAATACTCATTGCACCCTTCATAATGCTCTCCACCAAAGTCCATCGCCGTTAGGTCCTGGGACTGCAACAGCGTTCCCATACCGCCGTCGAATACCAAAACGGGGCGATCGGGATGGTGGAGACGTTCTAGAAAGGGCTGGGTCATAGTCGCGCAGAAGTTAAAGTCCGATTAAGAAATGTAAAGGAGATCAGCAGCGGTCTAAAAGCTCGACACGCTAGATGCCTGGGAATCTATGCGCAGCTTTTTGATCGAGCTGTGATTTCGAAAGGTCAAACTTGATTAAGTATATTTTGCCGGATTATCGGTGCACTTTTCAGCCTTAATTTGCAAAGTTGTTATCCGGGTAGGAACCGATCCAGCGCCTGTTTTAGTTCGTCAATTTCCGATTCGATGTTGCCTTCGTGGGCAGCACGAGTTAAACACTCGGACATATGGTCATCGAGGATTGCCCGTGAGACCCGATCAATGGCACCGCGAATCGCCGCTAGCTGAATCAAAACCTCGGGGCAGGCGCGGTCTTCGGTGATCATGGTTTTTACCCCGCGAACGTGACCTTCGATGCGGGATAGGCGGTTGATTAGTTTGCGACGGGATTCTTCGCTGTGGGAATGGCTGTGGTCGTGACCGTGATCGTGGTCATGGACATGACCGTGGCTGTGATTGTTTTGGGACTTGGTTTTTGGGTTGGAGCGATCGCTAGACTTTGACGTTTCGGCGATACTCTTTGAAGCTGTCGGGCGAGACGATGACTTGGACGAAGAGGCTGACTGAGTCACAGGGCAAGGCGCTTTTGGGGCGCAGAATCGCAAGATAAATGATTGTAACGTGACTTTTTAGGAAGGGGGGTGGGCACTGCTACTCAGTGTCGAGAACGTTGAAATTGAACTCGACTGATGGCAGCTGCTCAAGACCCAGCAGGAAGGGACACGCCAAAAAGCGAGGAGTTGGGCAAATACTTTCGCTGCCTAGCTCCTCGCTTTTCGTTCAACGAGAATTTCTCTCTGGCTTAGTCGTCGGTTAGCTGTCTGCTTCTTCGGCTGCACTGGAATCAGTTCTTTGGGCAGAGCGATCCACGGCGCGCTGACCACCCCACTTATCCACAATCACGTCGTCGTAATCATCGGCGAGGGCAAGGATTGAGCGTACGGATGTTTCTAGCTCGTCCTTGTCACACTCGGAGCCCACGATGGTATGTCCTAGGAAAATATCGCCGTCGGAGTCAATGCCAAACGCGCCGAAGAGGAGGCGATCATTTTCCCGAAGTAAAAACTCCAGCAGAGACGCTTGTAAATTTACCTGGGTGACGACGTAGGAGCGGGTGTCGATCGCCGCATTATCTTCCCAAGGCAGCACTTCTACCAGCACACAGGCAGAGCCTTCCGTGATGTAAACCGTGGGATTCTCTGCTTTTTGATCCCAAATCACCTGATTAGGCAGCGCTTTTAACCAAGGCAGAATTTTTTCAAAACAGGCCTGTTGAGCCTCGCTTTTGTAATTCATACGACTACTACTTTTTCTAAATCGGTAAGAAACAGCGGGTAATGACTTAACGTTCGCAGATTCATTAGGGACGGGCGATCGCCTTGGTCTTTCAAGTTCTCTTCATGCCCTAATCGGTCAACATCACGACCATAGCCCGAACTCCCTCAGAGCCGGTATAAAATTTCGATTTTCGTGACCTGGTCGGCTGAGTTTAACCAAAACAAATCGCTGAATTTCCGATAGCGATCGCCACTGCTCATCCGACAGACTCACCTCCACCCGCTTCGCCTGATCCACCGTCTCCGCAGGCAAAAACTCCCCCTGCCAGGGCCAGCTTGGATCCACCGGCAAATCCTTGGGCACCTCGCGCGATCGCAGCTGAACCATCTCCCGCAAGGTCTTTCGATAATTCGCCCGATTCGCCTCCCCGTCACAGGGCAACGCCACCAAAAATCGCCGCTCTTCCTCCGTTAAGTGGTGCCAGTGGTGCAGCTTTAATTTGATGCCGCAGCGATCCAGGTTGTAGCGCACCCGCATGGGAATACAGCGCAGGGAGTCGACAAAGTCGCGCTCAAAGTCGAAGAAAGGACTCATGGGGTTAAACCTTTTGCTAAATCACAGGAATAAATCTTTTTTGGGACCTGTTGGCGATCGCGGCCATCGGCACAGCACCCCTTCTGATGCCTGCCAAAAGGCTACTGAGTGCTATGGCTGAAACACGACACATCACGACTCAATGCCACAGCCTGAAGCCACAACCGAAGCAATTCTTTATCGCGGAACCGTTCCAATGGGCAGCGTCGTAGGAATTTGAGGTGAATCTTCAAAAAACGCGCTGTAAATGTAAAGGCAAGTTGAAATTTGAAACTGAACGTATGGATCAGCCTTTGGCAGAGGCTTCCTAGGGTTCTCCCAGCTTTGCAAACTCTGTGTGTGAAATGGGAAGAGTCTTGCGGAGAGCAGGGGAGTCTGAACTGTGCGTATCGCCGATAACGCCAGTGGTTACGTGACTACGCCTAGATCGCAGCGAGAGCCTTTAATTAAAAGCCTGGAGTTAACCTCAGCCATTTGTGGCGTTTTGTGGCGTTGAGCCCAACTAAGCTCGGACGCAGTAACTTTTGCTAGCGCTGAAAAGCGGTTATCTGTGTACGGTCTCCTCGTAAAAGCATCACGCTATAATCAGTCCCATTGCCTTGCGGCTAAGGCATACACCCTATCTTCCCCCTTCCCCATGAGCACGTCGAACCCTTTGCTACACGCTTTCTTTATCGGTCGAGCGATCGCCGACATTGCCAACGAGCAATTGGAGAAAGTTGTTGCCGACAGCCTAAGTGCACTGGGAACCTTTGATGCAGAACAGCGCGATCGCCTGCGGGAGTTTTCTGAAGAAGTGTTAGCTCGCGCCGCCCAAGCCGAAGCTGAAGCAGCCGGCTCGTCAGGGACAGCGACCTCTACCGGATCCACTGCTACCGCGACGGAATCTGAGGATTTACAGACTCGCTTGGATGACCTGAGGGCCGAGATTGCCGAACTGCGCTCCGACCTTAAGCAGGTTGACAATTCCGACGCCAGTGAATAGGGTCAACGCAGCGTTGGAATGTAAACTTACTCATAGAGTTCTGTATATTCAAGTTCTAAACGTAGGATAAGCCTGGAACATCCGGCACACAGTCCGTAGTCAATTGTCCAAAAGTTTCAGCCAGTTAATTATCCGACCCCCGGAGCGAAGGGTGAAAACGCAACCAAGTAAAACCTATCGCTGGAATCGCAAGCGCTACTCGCGCGTTCGCCGCTCAGTAGACATTTGGTCTTTTGTGCTGGGGTGGCTGTATTCGCTCTGGCTGAATGAAAAAGCCTGGAGTTATCCAGGGGGCATGACCGACGAGAAAAAAGATGATCGTCGCCGCAAGCAAGCCATTTGGATTCGCGAAACATTTTTGGAGTTGGGTCCCACCTTTATTAAGGTAGGGCAGTTATTCTCAACCCGTGCTGACTTGTTCCCGACGGAATATGTTGAGGAGTTGTCTAAGCTTCAGGATCGAGTGCCGGCTTTCGAATTCGATGAAGTTGAAGCGATTTTAGAGGAAGATCTGGGGAAGCCGCTGCGATCGCTATTCCAGAGCTTTGATCCAATCCCCCTTGCCGCTGCCAGCCTGGGTCAGGTTCATAAGGCGCAGCTCCCCTCCGGTGAAGATATCGTTGTCAAGGTTCAGCGCCCCGGGCTGAAGAAGCTATTTAAAATTGACTTGGCAATTCTGAAGGATATTGCCAAGTATTTTCAAGCCCATCCCCGTTGGGGACCGGGGCGTGACTGGGTTGGCATTTACGAAGAATGCTGCCGGATCCTGTATGAAGAAATTGATTATCTGAACGAGGGGCGCAACGCAGATAGGTTCCGCCGCAATTTCCGCCACGCTGATTGGGTTAAGGTACCCCGCATTTACTGGCGCTACGCTTCACCTCGGATCTTGGTGATGGAGTACATGCCGGGGATTAAAATCAGCCACTACGATGCTTTAGAGACGGCTGGCCTGCAGCGATCGCGTCTGGCAAACCTCGGGGCGCAGGCTTACCTAGAGCAGCTTCTGGCGAGCGGATTTTTCCACGCCGATCCCCATCCCGGTAACCTTGCAGTTTCAGCCGATGACGGCTCGCTGATTTTTTACGACTTCGGCATGATGGGGCAAATTAGCCCCATTACACGGGAAAAGCTGCTGGAAACTTTCTTTGGCGTTGCCCAGAAAGATGGTGATCGGGTGATGAATTCTCTAATTGAGCTAGGCGCCCTTCAACCCACTGGTGATACCGGGCCTATTCGGCGATCAATCCAGTACATGCTTGATAACTTCATGGACCAGCCCTTTGAGGAGCAGTCAGTGGGGGCAATCAGCGAAGACCTTTACGAAATCGCCTACGGTCAGCCTTTCCGATTCCCCGCAACCTTTACATTTGTAATGCGGGCTTTCTCTACTTTGGAAGGAGTAGGCAAAGGACTGGACCCTGACTTCAACTTTATGGAAGTCGCAAAACCCTATGCAATGGAGCTTATGAACGGAAATGGTAGCGGTCCCGACGCAACGTCTGGGATTCTAGGGGAACTCAGTCGCCAAGCGGCTCAGGTGAGCACAACTGCGCTGGGACTGCCTCGGCGCATTGACGACACCATTGAAAAGCTGGAGCGTGGCGACCTGCGGCTTCGGGTTCGCTCCATTGAAATGGACCGTGCCTTGCGTAAGTTGGGGCAGGCTCAGGTTGCGACTAACTACGCGATTCTCACCGGTAGCTTTGCTGTCGGTACGGCTATTCTGATTGCTCAAGGTTTCGTTTGGGTGGCGGCGATCGCGGGCGTCCTTGCGATCGTTCCTGGCATCATGTGCATCCGGCTTCTACGCAAGATCGACCGCTTCGACAAAATGTTTCAGTCTTCTTTGCTGGGATGAAAACGTCATGATCCGCACTTAAGACTTTGGTGCCTAACATTCGGACTCAACATCAACCCCGGTGTGGTCTGGCACTTCAGACTTGATTCGTACACCAGCTTCGTACTAGTGCTTAGGCTTAGGTTACGATGGTGGGGGTTTGTACTGAAAACCTTTCACACCAACGACTTTCGCAGCATCCTCCGTTCTCTGACTACCATACCGCTATGAAATGTTCATCCTGGGGCCAAACCGATCCTGGTCTTTTGAGGACCACTAATCAAGACGCCTTTGTGGTAGGCAACGGGAAAGAGTATCCGTTTTTCGTCGTGGCAGACGGGATGGGGGGGCACGCTGGAGGAGAAGAAGCCAGCCAGCTAGCCTCTAGCACCATGGAGAAGGCGCTGACTTCCGTTTGGGAAACGGAGGTCTCTTCCCAGGAGATGCTGTACAAAGCAGTCTTGAGCGCCAACGATGCGATCCTAAGCGACCAGCTTGACAATCCTGAGCGGGCGGACATGGGAACAACGCTTGTGACTGCCATTTATCGCAATGGGCAGTGGTGGTTCGCCCATGTCGGTGACTCCCGACTGTACCGTATTCGCAATAAAGAGATTAAGCAAATTACTGAGGACCATACGTGGGTTGCTCGAGCGGTCAAGATGGGAGAACTGACCAGCGATCAAGCTCGTAGTCATCCCTGGCGTCACGTTTTAATGCAGTGTCTGGGGCGTGAAGAATGCCAGCAAATTGATATACACACAATGGATGTGCGCCAAGGGGACTGGCTGCTGCTTTGTAGTGATGGGCTGACGGAGGAGCTAACGGATCTAGCTATTTCCGATTGCCTGCAGGCAGCGTCGGGTTTGGAAGACGCTGTTAACCGCTTGGTGGAAGGAGCAAAGGCGAAGGGAGGGCGTGACAACATCACTGTTGTTCTAGTGAGCGTTGACGAGTTGAGCCAAGCTGAGGTCGACACTGCGCCGGAGCCGGGTCTGTTGTTGATGGAGAAGGTGTTGGCTGGTGACAGTGACGCTCCAGAAGCCAACGAGGATGATAGCGACGACGCTTCAGCTGAGACTTCGTCCCCCTATGGCGAAGATGTGGAGCTGGTGGAGTAGTAGGGAAGAGAAGAACTGTAGACGAATTTAAGGATGTGGGATCAGGTAAAGAGCCGACTTGAAGAGGCACGCTTTGGGGTCAGGTTAGAGTTGCGTCCCACAGACCGAAACCTTGATGAATATGACTACGTTCAGGCAAAGAAACCAAATTATTTTCCGACAGTAGTAAGGTCTGCTTCGTTAGCATTTGAATCTGCATTTTCCTCAGAAGAGAAGCTAGCGATGCTTTGCCGCCGGTATGGAGGGAAAAGGGTTCATATCCGGAGAAAGGACTTCTGCTTGAAGCAAATTCAGTTTAATTCGGATGTTGCAATTGATTTTAGAAAGCGCCGAGATAGCGATCGCGGTTACTGGATCAGAGAAGCGTTAATAACTGAACTAAGCCCGCAGAAAATCAACTACCACAATATTTTTCTAGGCATCGCTCACGCCGACTTCAGGATGAAGCCAGTAATTAGGCACTTGAACTTCTTCGTTGGCTTTGAGAGCGGGATTGTGTTCTTTATGTACGATGATCGAGGCGTGTTAATCGCTGCCCCAGCCAAAGAACGCTTACCGGAATTGCCTTCAAGCTTGAATATTCTGCGGCATGAGGATCTCAAGCCTAATGAATTTATAGACCGATAAATCCACAGGTTAATAGCCCCTTGCCGGTAACTAATTTCAGCCCGCGGTCAGCTATCCAAGCTCGCTTTTCAACTGCTCAGTTGCCGTTGATAGAGCTTCGGGTAGCTTGCTTGCGTCGCGTCCGCCAGCCTGAGCCAGGTTTGGGCGCCCGCCACCGCCGCCGCCGCAGATTTTGGCGATCGCCCCAACAAATTTACCTGCCTGCAATCCCTTGCCGATAACCTCCTTACCGAAGGCTGCAGCGATCGCCACCTTGCCTTCACCGGGAACTGCACCGAGGACCACCGCCGAACCATCGCCCAACTTTTGCTGTAGCCGTTCTGCCGCGCCCTGTAGGGATTTGGCGTCGATCTCGCCCAGGTTTGCCACCAACACCTTGAAGTCGCCAACTGCTTCCGCATCGGCAATCAACGCATCGGATTTAGCGGCGGCCAATTCTGCCTTGACGGCTGCCAATGCCTTTTGGGTCGCCTTCAGCTCGTCTTGCAGCGCCGTGACCCGCTCCACTACTTCGTCGGGTTTTGCCTTGAAGCGATCGCCCAGGGTACGCACTACATCGTCCCGCACCTTCAGGTAATCCAGAATCGCCGGACCGGACACCGCCTCAATGCGTCGAACGCCCGAGGAAATCCCAGTTTCAGACACCAGCTTAAAGGCGCCAATGTCCTTGGTATTGCTAACGGGGGTGCCTCCACACAGCTCCTTGGAAACGCCGGGGAAGTCCACCACGCGGACGATATTGCCGTATTTCTCGCCGAAGATGGCGATCGCCCCCGCTTCTTTAGCCTCATCGATGGGCATTTCGGAAATGGTTACGCCGTGGGCTTGGGAAATCCACTCGTTGACGCGCACTTCCACCTTTTCCATTTCCGCTTCCGTTAGCGGGCGCGGGCAGTTGAAATCAAAGCGCAACCGGTCGAATGCCACCAGCGAACCCGCCTGGGCAACGTTGGGATCGACGATTTCCAATAGCGCCGACTGTAGCAGGTGGGTGGAGGTGTGGTTTGCCTGGGCGCGGCGACGGCAACCGGCATCGATTTGGGCGGAAATGACTTCGCCGACGGAGAGGGAGCCGCGCTCAACGTGGCCGAAGTGGACGGAGAAGCCCGATTCCTTGGTCACATCGTCAATGCGAACCACTGCCGTTTCGGTGCTCAAGAAGCCGCGATCGCCCACCTGTCCACCGGACTGGGCGTAGAAGGGGGTGCGGTCCAGCAGGATTTGGGCATTATCCCCCGCCGAAATTTTCTCGACGGACTGACCGTCAACCAACAGTGCCGCCACCTTCACCTGGGCGGGGGCGTCAATATCTGCATTCTCCAGGAACAGAGTTTTCTCAACGCTTGCCGTTAGCTGCTCTAGAGCGCCCTGCACCGTTAAATCAATGGTTTCGTGGGCTGCTCGAGCACGCTGGCGCTGCTCTTCCATTGCTGCTTCGAAGCCCACCACATCCACAAAAATGCCGTTTTCCTCAGCAATTTCCTGGGTAAGCTCCAGCGGGAAACCGTAGGTGTCGTACAACGTAAAAGCATCTTGCCCAGCAATTTCCTTGGGCTGTTTTACGAGGATGTCATTCAACAGCTTTTCGCCCCGCTCCAGGGTTTTAAGGAACTGTTCCTCCTCCCGCTGTAGCTCTGACTTGATATAGGCGGCGCGATCGCGAACCCCAGGATAAACCGCCTCAGACATTTGAATGGCAGTCTCAGCAACTTGAGCCGTAAAGGCATTTTCGATGCCAATCAAACGACCGTGACGTACCACGCGACGGATTAAGCGACGCAGGATGTAGCCGCGACCTAGGTTGGATGCGGTTACGCCGTCGGTAATTAGATGAATCACCGCGCGGACGTGGTCGCCGATAACCTTTAGGGACGTTTTGATTTTTTCGCTGGACTCGAAGTAGTCAAGACCAGCAATATCCGCAGCCGATTTGATGATGGGGAAAATCAGGTCGGTTTCGTAATTATTAGGAACCTTTTGCAGGATTTGAGCCATCCGCTCTAGTCCCATTCCCGTGTCGATATTTTTGTTCGCCAGCGGCGTTAGGTTGCCTTCCGAGTCTCGGTTGAGTTCCATAAACACCAGGTTGTAGAACTCAATAAATCGGGTGTCGTCCTCCAGAGCAATATCGTCGTCGCCCAGCTCGGGATGGAAATCGTAGTACAGCTCCGAGCAAGGACCGCAGGGACCGGTTGGACCGGACGCCCAGAAGTTATCCTCTTCGCCCATGCGTAGGATGCGCTTTTCCGGCACCCCAATTTTGTCGCGCCACAGTTCAAAGGCTTCGTCATCCGTTTCGAATACGCTGACCGCGATATTTGCCGGGTCTAGCCCGTAGCCCAGCTCGGGATCGGTGGATAGGGTCCACGCCCACTGAATCGCCTCTTCTTTGAAATAGTCGCCGAAGCTGAAGTTGCCCAGCATCTCAAAAAAGGTGTGGTGTCGCTTGGTCCGCCCAACGTTTTCGATGTCGTTGGTGCGGATGCACTTTTGAGAGCTGGTGGCACGGGGGGTGGTGCGGGGTTGCTGACCGAGGAAAATCGGCTTGAAGGGCAACATCCCGGCGATCGTTAGCAATACCGTTGGATCGTCTGGCACCAGAGAGGCGCTGGGCGTCCGCTTATGGCTTTGGCTTTCGAAAAAACTGAGAAATTTTTCACGAATAGCGGGGCCGGACAGAGAGGTTAGAGACGGCATAGCTAACGAACGGGTAGGTAATAACTGTCGTATAAATTCAGTTTACGAGTCTAACCCGAATCGTGTCCGGATTAACGACGCTATTGCTTATGGGGTGAGCCCTAGAGCGGTTGGCAAGGCGATCGCCCCATAAGCAAGAGTACCCATCAAACTGGACCGATATCGAAACTGCGGACGATAATGGGAGCACAATTCGAACTCCTTTCACACTCGACGATTTATATCAATCGATACCAACCAATCAATATCAATAACCATGGCTAACGAAACTGCATCAACCCCCGCCACCACCGAAGCTTTCCCGAAGAAGGTGAGCGATCGCATCTGTAAGCACATGAACGACGACCATGCTGATGCGGTGGTGTTGTACGCGACAGCTTACGGCAACGTGGAGAACGTATCGGCAGCAACGATGGATGCGATCGACGCGGAGGGTATGGACCTAACGGCGCAGGTGGATGGGCAGTCCCAGCCGGTGCGTATTGCCTTTGAGAAGCCGCTGGCGGACGCGAAGGAAGCCCACACTGTGTTGGTGGATATGCTGAAATCCGTGAAGTCTAAGGGCTAGATGGGTTTGCTAAATGGGTTTAGAAAACTAACGCTTAAGACGGTCAAACTTTAGACGGTCAAACTACGGGGAAGTTGAGGTCAGGCGCATGGGCAAGCAGTTTCCGGCTCTGGAGAAAAAGCACATTAAATTTATCCAGGCGCAAAAGCTGTTTTTTGTGGGAACGGCGGCACCGGATGGTCGGGTGAATGTGTCCCCCAAGGGCATGGATTCCCTGCGGGTGCTGGATCCCAACACCGTCGCCTGGCTGAACCTGACGGGCAGCGGCAATGAAACCTCTGCCCACGTGCAGCAGCTTCCCCGGATGACGCTGATGATGTGCGCCTTCGAGGGATCCCCGGTAATTCTGCGCATGTACGGCGAGGCCCAGGTGCTCCATCAGGGCGATCGCGATTGGGAGCAGCACATCGCCCTATTCCCAGAATTGCCGGGCTCCCGACAGGTATTTATTTTGAAAATCGACCTCGTGCAAACGTCCTGCGGCTATGGGGTGCCACTGTTTGACTATGCGGGCGATCGCGATGGCTTGAATAAGTGGGCGGAACGGAAGGGCGATCGGGGTATTCAGAAGTATTGGACCAAAAATAATCAGGTCAGCCTAGACGGTCAACCTACGGAAATTTTGGAGCGCTCCGGCATTGAAGAGCTGCCCTCTAAATTCCCGTTATTCTAATTCTTAGCTAACTAATTAGCTAATCCCTAAAGCCTCAAATCAGCAGCGACTCGATGGGCGCAGGCGTAACCAGAAAACGCCACGGCATTTAGTCCCTGCCCAGGGAATGTGCTGTCGCCAACGCAGTACAAGCCCGGCACCGAAGTGCGATTGAAAGGCATCCCCAAAAGTCCCATCAAACGCTTTTGGGGGATGGGTCCGTAGGTTCCATCTTCTCGGTTTAAAAACTTGCGATGGGTGCGCGGTGTGCCCACTTCTAGCAGGTCAATGGCGTCTCGCAGATTGGGAATTACGGGAGCCAGGCGATCGCAAATTTCGTAGGCAACTTGAAGCTTTTTCTCCTTATATTCCTTACCGCGAATATCCTCCCAATCCTCAACCCAAGCGGGGGTAAAGGCATGAATAATATGCCGCCCTTCCGGTGCCAGGTCAGGATCCAACAGCGTCGGAATAGACACAAATAAAGTGCCGTAGGGATCCTCTAACTTCTGCCAATCTTCCAGCAGAATATGGTGACATTCTGTCCCTTCCGGTAATGCCTTTGCATCGATGCCAATATGCAGACTGAAAAAGCTGGGGGACTTTTTATAGCGGGTCTTCCAGCGCTTTTCGGAATTGGGCAGCGGGCGATCGCCCCACAGCTTATCGAAGGTATCCCACCGGGTGGCATTGGAAATAATTCGCTTGCCTTTAATTACCTTTCCGTTCGACAGCTTGACGCCAACTGCCTTGTTATTTTCAGTGACAATTTCAGTCACATTGGCGCGATAAAGAATCTGTCCGCCGTTATTTTGCAAACCTTCAACGAGCTTTTCAGCAATTTGACCAACGCCGCCTTTGGGATAGTTAATGCCGCCGTAGTGGCGATCGCTAAACACCATGCCGCCGTTAATCGCAGGCGTTAAATCTGCGGGCACCACCGACCAGCAATAGCACTCCATATCGATGAACTGAAGCAACGCCGGATCGGAAATATAACGGCGAGCAATGTCGCCAACGTTCTGGGGCAAATACTTAACCAAACCCAAGCAGGCAAAGGGATGCTGGAAAAATACCCGAGTTAGATAGCGGGGCTCCTCAAGCGACAGCAATTCCATCGCATTGAGACAGTTGAAAATTTGCCAGCACTCATCGTAAAACTTGCGGATTCCCTCCTTTTCATGGGGAAATTTCGCAATCAACTCCTGCAGAAAATCCTCATATTCTCGATGGACTTTCAGCTCCAAATCATTGGGCAAATGATAGTGAATCTGCACTGGATCCGGGATGGTTTCTATCTCCATCCCCACATCATCCAAAGCGCGAGTTAGCAGATTGGTCGTCCCCTCCGTTCCAAAGCCAAAGATCATAGATGCGCCCACATCAAAGCGGTAGCCCTTGCGGTCGAAATAGCCAGCACTGCCCCCGGGAATTATGTAGCGCTCCAGGACCACAACTTTCGCCCCTTTCGCCGCCAACTGAGTCGCCGTCACTAGCCCTCCCATCCCGGAGCCAATAACCACCGCGTCCCATTCCTGTTGAGTGATCGCCTCAGCAGTCACCTTCTTCGGAGCCGTTGCCTGTGCCCGCGCTGTATCCTGCATTCCCATTCTTTCAAGCCATCAAACCGTTGCCAGTAAATCAGTTTAACGTCCTGCGGGAAATGCCGTTTCGCAAGATTCAGCAACCAACACTTCAATAGACGCATTGCACGCAAACTTCCAACCACCGCCAAACAGTTTCGATACTTGCTGCTGAGGCTTTGACACGTTTCCTTCTACGCCCAGTTTTTACGCCTACAAAAGTGAAGCCAAGTTTACAAAATACAATTCAAATATTTTTTAAACCTGAAGACAATTACAGTTAGCCCCATTTCCTTTATTTAGAATTAATCTTTTGGATGGTTATTTTAGTTAACTCCAAATAACTATAACAACGACGTTATATCTCTGGGGATTATTACC
>JBCCTE010000014.1:0-15076 GCA_039198915.1 Cyanobacteria bacterium P01_D01_bin.73
CAAAGTCAGCTTAGATAAAAAAAAGCGCTCGGACCTGGTGGTCGAGCTGTGCGATCGCCCCCTGGAGATGGCAGACTCAGTGCCCCACAGCGTTATCAATACTGTGATCCACACTGAGCAGGTGGCCGTTTTTGACAACCTCAGCCAGGCTCCAGAATTCGCCGCTGATCTCTACATCACCCTCAATCAACCGAAATCCGCCCTCTGCGTTCCCCTCCATCGCCAGGGCAAAACCTTGGGGGTGCTGTATATGGAAAACAGTCTGACCACCGGGGCATTTGTCAGCGATCGCGTGGACGTGCTGCAAATCCTGGCGGGTCAGGCGGCAATCTCCCTAGAAAATGCCCGACTCTATCAAGAAGTGGCTAACTATTCCCAAACCCTGGAAGCGGAAGTGGGACGCAAGACCCAAGCCCTTAGGCAGAAGACCCAAGATCTGGAACAAACCCTAGTGGACCTTAAGCACGCTCAGGCTCAGCTAATCCAACGGGAAAAAATGTCCGCCCTCGGTCAACTGGTCGGCGGCATCGCTCACGAAATCAACAACCCCGTCACATTCATCCGGGGCAATATCCACCATGCCAAGGGCTATGTTGAGGACTTGCTCCAATTGATATCCCTCTACGCCCACCATTATCCCGATCCAGTTCCTGAGATTGAAGACACCCTAGAGGACATCGATCTCCCCTTCCTGCAGGACGATATCCAGAAAGTGTGGCAGTCCATGACGGCTGGCAGCCAGCGCATCGCCCAAATTGTCATGGATCTACGTAATTTCTCGCGCCTGGACGAGGCAGATATGAAGGCGGTGGATCTCCACACCGGGTTAGATAGCACTTTGTTGGTATTGCGCGATCGCTGCCAAGGCAATGACCAGCGGCCGGCGATCGCGGTTGTCAAAAACTATGGAAACTTGCCCGAAATCAAATGCTACGCCCGCGAACTGAACCAGGTGTTTTTCAGCGTGCTGGACAATGCCATTGACGCAGTCAATGAGCTAGATGCGGCGTCCCAAAGCGATCGCCAAATTCATATCGAAACAGCAATCCACGGCGATCGCCACGCCATCATCAGAATCTCAGACACTGGCTGTGGCATTCCCGAGGCTGAGCGAGAGCGAATATTTGAACCGTTTTTCACCACAAAACCTGTCGGAAGCGGTACGGGCTTGGGGCTTTCGGTTAGCTATGCGATCGTCCAACGTCATGGAGGCGAGTTAAGCTGCGCCCCCTTCCCCGGCGGCGGCACAACTTTCATCGTCGCCCTTCCCTTGATCACCTAAGCACATTGTCTAAAAGCAAAATTGGGAAGTCTAGCGTGATTGCTAGACTTCCCAATTTTTCATAAACCGTGCTTTAGGCTTCCATATCGCCTAAGTTCTACAGCTGGGGCACGACTTGATCCTTTACGGGAACCTCAGCATACTCAGCCACAATCTGGCGGAACTCTTCGCCATCAATGGTTTCGCGATCCACCAGCAGGTCAACCAACCGGTCAACAACTTCGCGGTTGTCTTCAATTAGCTTCAAAGTGTCCTGATAGCAAGCTTCAGAGATGGTGCGAACTTGAGTGTCAATGCGAGCAGCAATCTTCTCAGAATACTCAGACCGAGAACCGCCTAAGTCGCGTCCCAAGAACACTTCACCACCTTGGCTCTCAAGGGACAGAGGACCCAAGTCAGACATACCGAATCGGGTAACCATCTGACGCGCCATGTTAGTGACCTGCTGTAGGTCATTGCTGGCACCGGTCGTAATCTCAGAGTCGCCAAAGACGATTTGCTCAGCAGCACGACCACCAAGGGCGCCACAGATGCGAGCCAAAAGCTGCGATCGCGACACCAGCATCTGGTCTTCGTTGGGAGTAAACCAGGTCAAACCACGAGCC
Organism: Cyanobacteria bacterium P01_D01_bin.73; assembly: GCA_039198915.1. Taxonomy (GTDB): domain Bacteria; phylum Cyanobacteriota; class Cyanobacteriia; order CACIAM-69d; family CACIAM-69d; genus CALGDE01. The sequence continues at coordinate 1,888 of JBCCTE010000014.1, forward strand.
TGACCTCGAGGAATCAAGGTCACCTTCTGCACCGGATCGTGATCCTTCAGCAGGGTACCAACGATCGCGTGACCCACTTCGTGGTAAGCAACCAGGCGCTTACTCTTGCTATCCACCATTGCGGTGCCTTCCATACCGGCAATAACCCGGTCAACGGCATCGTCAATTTCCACCATTTCAATGGCTTCCTTGCGGCGACGGGCGGTCAAAATTGCCGCTTCGTTTAGCAGGTTAGCCAAGTCCGCACCGGTGAAACCAGGGGTACGACGGGCGATCGCCTCAAGGGAAACCTCGTCAGCCAACTTCTTGTTGCGGGCATGAACTTCAAGCACCGACTTACGACCCGAAACATCGGGAGCTTCAACGGTAACCTGACGGTCAAAACGACCGGGACGCAGCAGCGCAGAGTCCAGAACGTCAGGACGGTTGGTTGCCGCGATGATGATGATTCCGGTATTGCCCTCAAAACCATCCATCTCGGTCAGCAGCTGGTTCAGAGTTTGCTCACGCTCATCATTACCGCCACCAATACCGGCACCACGCTGACGACCCACGGCGTCAATCTCATCGATAAAGATGATGCAAGGCGCGTTCTCTTTCGCTTTCTTGAAAAGGTCGCGAACGCGGGACGCACCCACACCCACAAACATTTCCACAAACTCAGAACCGGAGATGCTGAAGAAAGGCACACCCGCTTCACCAGCGATCGCCTTAGCCAGCAAAGTCTTACCGGTTCCCGGAGGACCCACTAGCAACACACCCTTAGGGATGCGAGCACCAATGGCAGTGAAGCGCTCAGGCTTTTTCAGGAAGGTAACAACCTCTTCCAGCTCTTCCTTAGCTTCGTCAACACCAGCCACATCGTCAAACAAAACACCAGTCTTCGCATCCATCTGGAACTTGGCGCGAGACTTACCAAAATTCATCGCCTGACCAGGACCGCCGGGCACGTTGCTGGAGCGGCGGAACAGGAAGAACAAGCCAACGACCAGCAGAATTGGGAACACCAAGTTGCCCAAAATGCCAAACACAGCGCCATCATTACGCGCCGGATGAGAATCCAAGTTCACGCCGGACTCACGCAGCTTGGACACCAAATCAGGAGCTGCGATGGGCAAGTCAACCCGCAGGCGCTGAACCCGACCATCCAATTCAGGATCAACCGCTTCAACGATCGCCGTTTGACCGCCTTCATAGAGATCCACCGACACCACTCGGTCTGCTTCGAGATACTCCAGGAAGCGACCGTAGGTCATCCGGGTATTCGCAGCATTCTGACCGGCATTGGTATTGCCCACATTGTTAGAAAATGCCCCCTGCCATAGGAAGAAGCCCACAACCAACACGGGCAAGCTCCAAAGCAGAATGACTCTCCAAGGTAGTTTCATCGATAATCGCCCCTATGAGAACGTCTAAAAAGTTTGCGATCGCTGCCTAACGACAAAGTCTTAAACCGACTTATTTAAAGGTGATCCTATTGACTTCAGCTCCAGTGCCCAACGACTCTAAACATCGAACCTAGCGACAGCCCAGCCAAAAAACTTGGAGGCAGACAGAGGCTCGACATAGCCGTGTGGCACCCGCCGCAAATGGTTAATTCAAAAATTAATTTAAAGCGGCAATTTCTTAATTAAATGTAACCTATCGTTAAGCAAGGCAGCAAGACAGTTCTTTCGGTCCCCACATTTTCTGCGAGGGAAACCCTTCGCGATCACCCGCGTCTATCGGTTTTCCCCACTAAACCGGCAGGTAAAACCGGCACTAATTCCCAATTGAGCCCACCCCAAGGTCTCAATCAAGGGAATCGTAGTAGCAATGTTCAAGAGTGGGGCGATCGCCAAGAAATAACGGTAAGCCCCAAAGGCACGATTCACCCAAACAAATCCAGCCTACTGGGCGTGAACTGAGACAAAATTATCCGGCGTAAAAGTATCTGGCACTGTTTCTGCTTTCGACTGTGTCAAAGTCTGACTTGTCGCATCTTCACGGCCGTCTTCCAAAGAATCCAGCTCGTTGAAATGCTGAAGAATATTATTCTGATTTTGCGTGCGCTTGATATCGTCAGAATCCAAGGTTTTGAGACGCTTCAGATACTCATGGTCACTGACCTGGCGCTCTGCGACAACTTTCGACAGCACTTCGGCCATTTCTGGGCGCAAAGACAGTAGATGAGAAAACGCCGTGGGTGATAATTCCAGCATCTTGACGTTGCTTGCCGCCCAAATAGTAGCGGTGCGGCAAATGCCAGACATCAATGAAATTTCGCCGATCAGCGTCCCCGCTTCCAGCCTAAAGGCTTTCGGTGGGGCAAAATCCGTAAACTCGACTCTTCCATTAATGTCTCCATCTGCCAGGATATAAGCCGTGAAGCCTTGGTCGCCCTGCCGAAACAGAGTATGACCCGCCTGGTGATGAACAATACTTACTCGCGAAACAACGCTCCAAATTTCACTCGGCGACAACACAATATCTGAGGTTGCCAGCAGATCCATCAGAGCTGCCTGAATGATCTCGAAAACGTTTTTGGGACGTGCGGTTAAAAATCTAGAGACCGTCATATTTCCATAACTGATAGTGATCGATCTTCCGATAGTGAGTGATCCTGGTCACAGGTCCAGCATGTACCTATAACTCTAGCGTCCCCTTTGACCCGTTAGTTGTTCCCGGATCCAATTCGTTAAGTGATCGCCCACGGGCTATTCCACGTTTGTAAATCGCTGTTGCGCTCAATGCAAAGGCGATCGCCAATAAACACTCAACCTCAGTGGCAGCGAGGGGTTTAACCCCTAATTTCTAGATTTAAACCAGCACTGACATCCTATCGATGCAGAGCTTTCCCCTCTGATTGGTAACGCGTCCCAGATAAAGCCAGAGAATTATTAATTTTCGAAAATAAGGCTTTGATTTTAGTACAAAAATCGAATATCGTAACTATATTCGGAGCCAAAGGTGCGGGGTAGTTGATTGGAAGATCCATTTCAGCTGATCCAGCATTTTTGGTTGGGATGTTTGCGGTGACTGTGTCCATCTGTGTTTGTAGTCTTTGCGGGTGAGCGAGCTATGGCGTTATTGAGTGTGGATTTGGGGCGGACGGCGACCAAGGCCTGTGTTGGGCGTAACCCTGAAGAGGCGGTGATTATTCCGTCAAATGTGGCGCCGGTGGGGGTGGACCGGGTGCGGCAGGGGAGTTTTGAGGCGGGCTTTGCAGAGCCCCTCTGGGATATTTGGCTGGAGTATCAGGGCGGTGGTTATGCCCTGGGGCAGTTGGCAGCAGATTTTGGCGCGGATTTGGGAGTGGGGCAGTCGAAAGTGGAAGACGCTTTGGTAAAGGTGCTGGCCTGCGCTGGGCATTTTCGGCTGTCGGGACGCATCGCGGCGGTGCTGGGGTTGCCTTATTTGTCTCAAGAGCAGTTTGATCGCGAAAAGGAGCAGATGTTTAGTTTGTTGCGATCGCCCCATATCTTTAGCTATCGAGGCAAGGCGGTGGCGGTGGAGCTGGATCCAGTGTGGGTGGTTCCCGAGGGCTACGGCAGCTTTGTTTGGACCGAGGCGTGTGCTGGGTCGGCGGCGGAGTTGCTGGGGCGATCAGTGGCAGTAATCGATATTGGTCACCAGACGACGGATTTGTTGACTATTGACCGATTTCGCTTTGCTCGGGCGGCGTCTCGTAGCGATGATTTTGCGATGGATGAGTTTTATCGGCGGGTGGCGAAAAATATTCCCGGTGCCGATAGTCAGTCCCTGGCGTTGATTGAGGCGGTAAATCGTCCAGAGGGGCAGCGGCGGTTCCGTCCCCGAGGTGAAAGCCAGCCCACAGATTTGGATCAAATGCTGCCTAATTTGCGGCGGGCGTTTGCGAAGGAGCTGTCCCAACGGTGTATTTCTTGGCTGCCGGAGCGGGTTACGGACGCCATTATTAGCGGCGGCGGCGGTGAGTTTTTCTGGCCCGATTTGGAGACGTTGTTGAACGAGGCGGGTTTACAGGTGCATTTAGCGGCTCCGTCCCGTTTGGCGAATGTGTTGGGACAGCACGCTTACGCTACGGCCATGGTGCGGGCGTCAAAGCGGAGTGCGTAACCCAGCATCTGGCGAGGGAGCGATGATTCACAGCGGTTGGGACGGTTGGAACTGGAGGATTGGCAATGGCGACTCGGCAAACATCAACGAAAACATCAACGCGGCGTAAAACTACAAAGGGCAAGGTTACGAAAAAGACGGTCTCGTTTTCTTTGGAGGAAGATCAAGGGCTTCTTAGCGCCATTGAAATTACTTTGGATGAGGGAGAGTTTGATAGCTTCAATGCCCTCTGTCGCCATGCCCTAAGCCAGTTTCTATTTTCTGATGATGAGCCGGAGGAGGTAGAGGCGGTTCCTGCTCAGACTGCATTTGACCCGAGCGAAATGGGGGTGGCGATCGCCCAGGCTTTGCAAACAAACCTCCAGGCAAATTTACAGGCGACTTTACAAGCAAATGCGCCACAACCTCAGACCAGCCCTGATGCAGAAAGCTTGGGTGGGGCGATCGCTCAGCAGTTAATGGAGCAGCTAAAGGCAACGTTGCTGCCGCAGATCGAGGATTCCCAGCCCACGATCAATATTGATATTGACTCTCAGGAAATTGGGCTGGAGTTGGCGCAGAAGCTGTTGCCCACCCTGCAAAATGCCCAGGAGAGAACCATTACGGAGGCGGTGCATGATGCGATCGTTGAGGAGGGCATTGTGGGCGGCATCGGGAATAAGTTAGAGCTAACGCCCGCAACGCCGACGGTGGCGACCAGTTGGGAAGAGGCGCGGGGTGAAATTATTGCCGGCGTGGCAACCCAGTTGGAGGCGAAGCTTCGGGAGAAGGACCAGGTGTTGAGTACGCTGCTGAGTGAGGTGCGATCGCTCCCTCAATTGATGCAGGAGTTGAAAAACGAAGTGCAGGCAACGGTCCCAGCGATCGCGCCTCAGCAGGAAGATATTGGTGCGGAATTAGTAGCGGATCGAGTGGTTGGCGAACTGGACGCCAAGCTGGATGCGAAGTTGGACGCCATTGAAGCAGCAATTTCCCAGAAAATCCCCGTTGTTCCCCCCGAACCCGAGATGCCTGATGAAGCGGAGGCGATCGAAGCAAACGACCAAAACATTGATCGCCTAGCAGCCTTTCTAGAGCAGTTTTAAAGTTCAGAACTTGTAGCTTTTCATAGGTACTGAATCCAGGAGAAGCAAACGATGGGTGGGGAACCATGGCACTATTTTGTGCCTTATCAAAACAACATTCAAAAGGCCTTGACTGAGCTGAAGTACCAAGAATTTCTGGCTGCTCGCTACGGACTCTTTCACTTGAAAAGAAGAATGAAAGAACTCCTGACACCAGAATACGTGCAGGAGCATTTCGGTAATTCTCCTCCTTGGGATATTGAAAGCCCCCTCTGGGAAGAGGGTGATTATTATCCAGCTCCCAAGGAACTTTTGGAAAAACATGGCAGTTTTGACGCCGCAGTTGGAGCTCTGATAGTCGAGTCTGGTCCTTGCGGAACAAAATCTATTCTTGACATGACAGGCTTATCCAAGCAGCCGGAGTCGGGCATGGCTTGTCCTTTAGCTGAAGAAGACTTACAAGCCTTTTTCAGTACCACGCGACCTTCTCGCAATATGGTGGAAGCAATTTTGATCAAGGCATCAAATACTGAGGCTTGGGGTAAGTTTTGGGAGGGCATTGATAGGGGACAGGGACGCTACATTACCCTCTACGAAAATAATGAACCGACTGAAATATTTTGGGCTGGTTATTCTTTCGACTAGGTTCAGAATTTAGAGCACTAGAGCCAAATTATTCAAAGTTGAACTCGCCATTTGACATTTTTGAAGATCATTCACCCATGGCGATCGCCCCAAACTATTTCGTAACGTGGCAAGAGTATTAATCGCCTGTTGTGCTTCCTTACCGATGCCAGCGGCACCAATGATTTTGGATTGCGATCGCCAGTTTTTTTGCAGCATTACCCACAAACTACCACCGTCTTCACAGTTAATTTTGGCAACGGAGTCGCTGGCATCAGGATTGGTTTGCCCCCATTGGGTTACGGGTGGATTGGTGGGAAGGGTCCAGGAAATTGCGCTGTAGTCGATAGGCGGGAAGGCTTTGGCGCGCCACTGTTTGCTGAGACCGTGGGTGATCGCCGTTAGGGCTTCCATTTCTGAGACGGAGGGTAGGGTATGTCCCCCCAGTGCCGAGCCGCTTAGGTAGAGGTAAGGCAGGGTGGTTTGAAGGTGGCGGTTGGCGATGGCTCGACCGTTTTGGGTGGCGAAGTTGGGACCGGCAGTGGAGGTTAAAGGTGTGGGCTGGGTGGCGATTAGGATTTGGTCGGTTTCTGGTGGAATTTGCTGGGCGGTGATGCTTGACGGTGGGACGTTCCGGATAATTTCAACGCCGTCGATTTCCAGTAGATTTTGCAAGTATCGGTCTGCGGGTTCGTACAACCCATCCACCAGGCAGCGCTGGGGCAAAAGCAGGGTGACCGCATTTCCCCGCTGCGCCAGTTGTTGACACTGGGCGATCGCTACCCCATCGCCGCCTACCACCACCCAACTTTTTTTCGCTTCTTCCTCCGCCAAGTAGCTGTCTAAGTCCTTCGATAGACAAACGAGAATATCAAGCTGCTGGATATTTGTCGGAACTTGAGGTGCTAAGGTTTCGGCATAAAGATAGCGATCGCCCCAGAGCCAGCGAGTTTCAGTGCGTACTAACCATGGCGGTTTTGCAGACCAGAGCTTTGCCAATCCTTTCGATGCGGGCGATCGCTCCCACACCCACTCCTCCAGCACCACATCAACACCAGCGCCCATCAACCGACCCAGTTTTGCCATCTGGCGATCGCGCTCCATCGGCGAAATCTCCTGCGACATGGGTTCCATCAACGCCACCCTTGCTCCTCGGCTGGCGGCAAACTGCGCCCCTCGGCGAGCCCCATCAGTGCCCCCAAAAATCACCCAGTCGTAGCGATCGATATAGTCAAACAATCTGCTGAAGCCCCCATCGCTACCGCATCCCCCGTTCCTCTACCAAGCTCTTACAAAACTCGCCTGTAAACAAGGGTTGCGCGGGGTTAATGCTCGTGGGCGATCAGTTGGGCAGTGCAGGAACCGGGATACACTGTTGCGGTACTAGCGAATGAGGACGAAAAAATGCCGGTTGCCATTGGCGTAGTTGAGTCATTGGGATTTCCCGCAACCCTGGCATGCGCTGATGCCATGGTGAAGGCGGCGCGGGTGACGCTGGTGTTTTTTGATAAGGCAGAGAAAGGAAATTTCTACGTAGCGGTGCGCGGTCCTGTCTCGGAAGTGGAGCGGTCCGTAGAGGCAGGAATTTTGGCGTCGACAGAAACCATGGGCGGCAAGGTGATGAGCCACTACATCGTTCCCAACCCGCCGCCAAATGTGGAGGAGGTGTTGGATATGATTTACACCGACAAGGTGGAGCCCTTCAGGGTGTAGCCCCTCATATTGGGGATAAGCCATAATGCTTGGGAAGTAGTAAGAGGCGAATCTTCAACCTGCTCGACCTAGTTTTTGACAGGGAAAAAAGTCGCAGGCTGGTTTGTCTTTAGCAAACAACAAGCCAAATTTAACCTGACCATGCAGCACGGAAGAATTAATCCTATTTCATATCGATTTTGGGGGAGCAAAGAGCGGTTTGGAGTTCTGAAATACGAATCTTGGAACCTGGGCGACGATATGCAAAGCCTGGCGGCAAGGCAATATCTACCCACAATCGACTACTACATTTCCAGGGATAACCCAAGTGAGTTCAAAGATCGCGGTCCAATCAAAACCATTATGAACGGATGGTTTATGGGCCCCTTCAATGGAAAACCTTTGGATTGGCCGCCGCCGCCGAATATTCATCCCTTGTTTATTTCATTCCATGTTGGACGGGAAGAATTAGCGGCTCCAAAATACAAAGACTATTACAAGCAGTTCGAGCCCATTGGTTGCAGGGGGTATCGGACGCTGGAATTGATGACGGATTTGGGAATAGATGCCTATTTCTCTGGATGCTTGACTTTAACGCTTCAGAATCCTTATTCCGATAAGGATAGAACCGACGATATTTATTTTGTTGATCCCTTCAGCTTCGGTGAAGGTAAACGATATCCGAAGCTTGACAGTCCAGACTTCAGAAATGATCTGTGGGAGAAAATCCCCGAAGAAGTGCGGGAGAAAGCAACTTACCTGCGTCATACGGCGGATGTGCCAGGTGAAGACTATGGCAATCCCTATAAGCGTTTCAACCTCACCAGAAGCCTTTTTGAGCGCTACGCTCGGGCGAAATTAGTGGTTACTGGTCGAATTCACTGTGCCTTACCTTGCCTCGCTTTGGGAACGCCGGTTATTTTTCTGACGGACACCAAAACCCTCGAGTCAGACACTCGAATGGGTGGGCTAATCGATTTATTCCGTAACTACTCTTTCGACCAAATTTTGGACGGGGACTTTGATGTGAACTGGGAAAATCCTGAGCCCAACCCTGTAGACATTAGCGAAATGGCTGGCAAAATGCGCCGCACCTGCGAAGCGTTCATCAAAGGGAGCTAGCCTTACAAAACCAGCAACAATTTCCTCCCAATTCAAACCGGATGCACCAGCTTTCCTCGCATTGGCTCCATCCGGTTTGTTGATCAGTTGCAAGATATAGTTGCCATCACTTCTTGCGAGAGTTTGACGGATTACAGTCCTAGGGATTCCAATGCGTTTCGAGCTTCGTAGTGCAAACCACCGGCGGTGCGGAACATTTCTTGACCGGCGTGCAGGCGGGTTTCGTCGTAGTTCATTGGAAAGTATGCCAGCTCATCTAAGCCGTCACCGATTCGCTCTAGGCAGTAGTAAAGATGGGCGGCGACACCAGCTACAACGCTGGGGTTGGGCATTGAGGCGAGGGAATGGCGGGCTTGGCTGAGGCGATCGCCACACTTATCCAAATATTCGCAAAATTTCTCCATCAGCTCATCGTCGAAGGGGTCCGCCGACAGCTCAACAATTTCGCCCTCTAGGGAGTCGGTGAGCGTATCAATCAGTCGATTAATGGGACGGTAAACCAGCTTGATCCACTGGTCTAAATCGGCGTCGGTGGATTGGCCGGTTTTGCGCTGTTGGTATTGGCGGGTGGCGGTGCGAGTGCGCTGGGCGCGATCGCGCTGTTCCTGCTCAGGATTTGGAAAATACTGCGAGAAGGGATGGCGCAGATAGGCATCGTATTGCCGGCGGCGTTGCTCGTCCCCCAGCACCTCATAGGCGGCATTAATGCGGGCAATTTGGTCGTGGTTGCTGCTGGGGCCGTTGATATCCGGGTGATGTCGCTTAACCAGGTTGCGGTAGGCGCTTTTGATTTCGGCAGCAGTAGCGTCAGCAGTGATCTGCAATACGGCGTAGAAACATTGTTCACTCATGGACGTGCACGGGGATGCTCACGGTGATAACTCGAGTTTTGGGCGGTGGGCACTCTAAGTAAACGCCAGCAAAAGTAAGCGCTGACTCGGGTCCACACCGGAGCTGCAACTTTAAACGCTGTTAGCAAAATAATTTACCGCATTTTTATGGTGCAGATCCCGCTGACTCGCCGTCCACCCTAGCTCATTGCTCAGCAGTTCCACCACGCGGTCGATCGCCCCATTTGCCGCCGCCGAATCCAAAAATCCTAGCCGAGTCCGCCGCGCCAAAATATCCACCGCCGTACAAGCCCCCTCGTGGCGAGCCCCATAAATCACCTCCGCTTCCAAATGGGGATGCCCAGCCGCCAGGGGAGAGTCGTAGCCTTCCTTCGCGATCGCCATAACCTCAGGGGTGCGAGCGCCGTAGGACCGATGCAAATGGGCTGCCACCACTTCCGAAATTCCGTAGTTATGCACCCACTTTGAAACACCATCGGCAACGTAGTTTTTGCTGCCCACCAGTTTCAGGTTCTCCGTCTGGGGACCGGCGTGGGTCGGTTGTAAGTTGCCTAGGGCGATCGCCTGATCCACAGCATCCAGCGACATTTTGCGATAGGTGGTCCACTTGCCGCCGGAAATGGTTAGCAGTCCAGAATCGCTGATATTAACCACATGATCCCGCGAGAGTTTCGCCGTATCGCTCGCCTTGGGATCAAACACCAGCGGTCGTAAACCAGCCCAAGTTGCCTTTACGTCCTGACGCGTTACCGGCAGAGCAAAATACTCCCGCACATGGCGAAGCACATACTCAATATCTTCCTCAGTCGCCTTTGGGTTGGCCTCTAGCCCCGCCACATTATCTGTTGTGCCCACCAGGGTGTGACCTAGCCACGGCAACAGAAACAGTAGTCGCCCATCTTCGGTTTTAGGAATTAGCATTCCGGTGGCGGGCGGTGAAAATTTTGCGTCCAACACAATATGGATGCCAGAGCTAACTTTCAACATCGGTGAAGTGTTCGGGTCGTCCATCCTGCGCAGATTATCCGTAAACGGACCAGTGGCATTAATCACCACCTTGGCGTTAATCTCCCAAGTTTTATCGTTGAGGGTGTCGCGCACCGTTGCACCGCCAACCTTTCCAGCCGCGTCCTTTTTCAGCGCTGTCACTGCCACATGATTGGCGATCGCCGCTCCCTCTTCTGCCGCTGTTTGAGCGATCGCCACATTCATCCGCGCATCATTAAACTGCCCGTCGTAATAAACCACCGCCCCCCGTAGCCCCTCCGCCCGCAGCATTGGAAATTTTTCCAGCGCCTGCTTCGGTGGAATGTACTGACTGGGCGCCAGGTTGGCCTGCCCCGCCAGGAAGTCATACATTTTCAGCCCGATGGTGAAATAGGGCACGCCAAACCAACTGTAAATCGGCGTCACAATGGGCAACGGGTGGGCAAGATGGGGCGCAATCTTTAGCAGCGTCGATCGCTCTTTCAACGCATCGCGCACCAAATTTAGCTGGCTGCGGTCAAAGGTTTTAAATGCCTGTTCCAAATACCGCACGCCGCCGTGAATCAGCTTGGTGCTGCGGCTGCTGGTGCCCGACGCGAAATCATCCCGCTCTACCAGCGCGACCTTCAATCCACGGGTCACCGCATCTAGGGCAATCCCCGTCCCGGTTGCGCCACCACCAACGATTAACAAATCAAATTCTTCTGAGGCGAGACGGGCAAGGTGGCGATCGCGATCCATAGGGCATTACAGAACAGCAACCCCTTCGTTCTAGCGGAATTTTGAGTACATTTGACAAGACCGACCAAGCGTCGAGGCAAATATTATCTAACTCAAAACTACGCCCACAAAACTCAGGATAGCGACACTTAACGTTGCACAAATGCCATAGGATCAGAGTCTTATTGCCTGACTTCAAGGCGAAACTGGCGAAACTTAAGTGCGTTGATCAAGACCTATAAGTCTTCTCTTTCTGCATTGAAAGTTGGGCACAAAACTTGGGATTTCAAAGAGCCCGTGATCTACGAATCAAAATATCTGAATGGTTCTCAACTTCCCACTTTCCTGTTAGATAGAACAGTTCATAGGCGTTGAGCCGTGCTGCCCAGAAAAAATTTGTTAAGAGTCGACCCACGATCGCGATCGCCCAACCGCCTTCTGCCAACGTTCCAGCCGTTCACTGCGTTCAGCAACATCCATTGCAGGCTCAAAGCGACGCTCTTCCTGCCAAAGCTCGGTAATTTCATCAGGACTAGACCAATAGCCCACTGCCAAACCTGCGAAAAATGCTGCCCCTAGCGCTGTGGTTTCGGTAATCTTCGGACGCACCACAGGCACACCTAAAATATCCGCCTGAATTTGCATCAACAGATTATTCGCCGTCGCGCCGCCGTCCACCCGTAGCTCCGTCAATGGGATGCCGCTGTCACTTTCCATGGCTTTCACGACGTCCGCCACCTGAAATGCAATGCCCTCCAGCGCCGCCCGAGCAATATGCCCTGCCGTGGTGCCTCGGGTAATGCCCACAATGGCGCCTCGCGCATACTGATCCCAGTGAGGCGCGCCCAGTCCGGCTAGCGCTGGCACCAAATACACATCTCCCGTATCAGGCACCGACTCTGCCAAAGCCTCCACTTCGCTGGCGGTCTTAATAATTCCCAGTCCATCTCGCAGCCACTGCACCAGCGCCCCCGCCACAAAAATGCTGCCTTCCAGCGCGTAATCAGTGACTCCGCCGCGCTGCCACGCCACCGTTGTTAGCAGTTGGTTTTTCGACTCCATCGGCGACTTGCCGGTGTTCATCACCATAAAGCAGCCGGTGCCATAGGTATTCTTCCCTTGCCCCGTTTCAAAGCAGCTTTGCCCAAAGGTCGCCGCCTGCTGGTCCCCGGCAATGCCCGCAATGGGAATACTGCTGCCGAATAGCCCCGCCTCGGTTTCGCCATAGATTTCAGAGCAGGATTTGATTTCCGGCAGGAGCGATCGCGGAATATTCAAAATCTGCAAAATATCGTCATCCCAATCCAGGGTGCGAATATTAAACATCAGCGTGCGGCAGGCGTTGGACATATCTGTCGCGTGAACCCGACCACCCGTAAGCTTGTACACCAGCCAACAATCCACTGTTCCAAAAGCGAGCTTACCCGCCTCCGCCTTTTCTCGCGCCCCCGGTACATTATCCAGTAGCCACGCCAGCTTACTGCCGGAAAAATACGCATCCAACACCAGACCAGTTTTGCTGCGGAATGTGTCGCCCAAATCCTGCGCCTTTAGCTCGTCAATAAACTGCGCCGTCCGTCGGTCCTGCCACACAATGCCATTGGCGATCGCCTCCCCCGTCTCCCGATCCCAAACAATCGTCGTCTCCCGCTGATTGGTAATCCCCAGCGCCGCAATATCGCCAGCACTTAGATTGGCTTGGGCGAGAGCATCAATCACCACCTGCTTCTGGCTCGACCAAATATCCCCAGGATCATGTTCTACCCATCCGGATTGGGGGAAGATTTGCGGAAATTCTTGTTGGGCGATCGCCTGAATCGCTCCAGAGCGATCAAAAACAATTGCCCGTGAACTTGTAGTCCCTTGATCTAAAGCGAGGATAAAGCGACCCATATTCAATCCCCAAAGTGCAGGAACTCTACTTTCTCCCTAAAGCCAGCACCCAATCCTTGTCTAGGTGGAGCCAGTCTTTAATATCGGCACCAGGCTAACGTCCAAACTCAATAGCAACAAGGAATTGTAGGGCGATTTTGTGAAATCTCAATCTTTTTC
>JBCCTE010000015.1:0-14850 GCA_039198915.1 Cyanobacteria bacterium P01_D01_bin.73
CGTGGGATCACCTGGACACCGGCATTGATAAACAGTGGTTGGTGGACGATTTGCGTAATGCGTTAAAGGCAGCGGTTGTGCCCGACTGTTCCTTTGACGCCTGCTCCCACTGCGGTGTTTGCGGTCTTGATTTTGGGCATAACATTATCGTCAAGCCCCCGGAAATCCCCGAATTTACCGGGCACTTCAAGCCCAACACCACCCGCGCCCAGCGCCTACGGTTCCGCTTCGGCAAACTAGACGATATGGCTCTGCTGGGACACTTGGACCTAATGCGCCTATTTGACCGCGCCATCCGTCGCGCCCGCCTGCCCATTTCTTTTACCGGCGGTTTCCACCCCGGCCCCCGCATCGTCCCCGCCAACGCGCTGTCTTTGGGCATCACCAGCAGTGGTGAAATCTTGGATATCGACTTGACGGAGGAGCTAAAGCCTCAGGAAGTGCTTGACCGCCTGACCACCGAACTGCCGAAAACTTTACCGCTGTACTCAGTGGAAGCCATTGACGTAAAAGGTAAGGCGGCGTCTCAGGTGTTGGAAAGTGCAATTTATGAGATTGAGGTGGCGATCGCCCCAGAAACGGAAGCGATCGCCGATGATGAAGTGCCTGACCTAGTCGTAGCTGAAACTCCAAAAGTCACCATTGGCACCTGGCAAAACTGGATTGATCAAGTGCTTGCCGCTGATAGTTGGGAATGGGAGAAGCTAACCAAGAAAAAGAAGAAGAAGGTTGTTGATATTCGTCCCTGGCTTTTGGATTTGGCAATTATCAACGACGAGGATTCTGGTGAGAATGTTGAGGCGATCTCCCTAAAGTTCACTGGACTTTGCCGCAATGATGGCACCGTTTTGCGCCCTGAACTCATTCGTTGGCTACTCGAAAAGGTCAGTGGACAACAACTAACCCTGAAGCGTATTCATCGTGAATTATTGATGTTGAATTAGTTACTGCTTTTCCACAAAAATATCGCTCTCTGGCCTTCAACTAGAGAGCGACATTTTTGTGAAGAATGGAATGGAAATTACATTCCCGGTAGATTCAAACCGGCGGTCAAAGACTCCATTCGAGTGCGCATAGTCTCGGTGGAATTCCGATAGGCATCAGCCATTGCAGCGAATACCAAATCAGATAAAACGTCCGCGCCTTCCTCTAGCGCTTCGGGGGAAATAACCACCTTTTTCGGCTCTTGGTTGCCGCTCATGGTTACGGTTACCATTCCGCCGCCAGCTTGACCGTCAATTTCCATTTGCTCCAGCTCTTCCTGAAGCTTTTTTGCATCCTCTTGAACTTGCTGCGCCTTTTGGACGGCGTTGGCTAGCTCTTTCATCTTGCCCAAGCCAAAGCCGAAACCTTTATTGTTCTGTGCCATACGACCAGTTGTGCGGATAGTGGTATAAGTTTTTTTTCGGACAATTGCTAGTTTAATCCTCAGCTCATGCTACCACTCGTCCTACAGACTGCCCACGTGGTGAGGGGTCACTGCTGAGGCGGTTGAGGTGGCTCGGCTGATCGTGGTGATGGACTCTCTGGGTTGGGGGTCTCCATCAGGATGAATTTGCGGACTTGGGGAGGGTGGACGTTGCGGAGTTGCCAGCGATCGCCCATCAGTAATCGCCAGCCACCCCACCGCAGCAGCACCGGTAGTCCAACCTTCGCCGCCGTCATTAACTTCCCTTCCCGCAATGCCCGCCCTAGCCAGCGCAGGCGGATATAGGCGCGTACATCTTGAAGGCTGGGAATTTTTTGCCGTTGGTTGGGGCTGAGGAAGGTATACAAGCGATTGGTGATAACCAAGTCCCGCCTCAGCCATTGGGTGAAGGGATCGTTGGAGCGGGGGGCCGGGGACTGGGATTCAGGGGCAAGTTTTGGCGGTGCGTTGCGGCGCTGCTGGACTGGCAGGGTGAAGGTTAAAGGGCGATCGCACAGCAAAATCCGGCGGCGCTGGGGAGTTGCGGGCGCCGTGATTGGAGAAGCCGTGTTGGCGGAAAGCGGTACCGGCTGGGGATTGATCTGCCGGTAGCAACGCCGAAGCAGGCGATAGGGTGGAGCGATCGCGGCTCGGATAAGTCGATAACGCCCTATACGACGCAGAACCGTATATAGCGTCCCCAGTCCCCAACTGAAAAACGATGTTCCCAACAAGCGAAAGGCTAGACCCCACTTTCGCTCCCGGGCGATCACTCGGCTTAGGCGTAGCCGCAGCCGCAACTGCATCCAGCGAATTCGTAGAGGCGACCACTTGATTTCACTTTCCGGCGCAATGCGTTGCGGCAGTTGCTCCATGCTAAATTCCGGTTCCGATGCGGGCGGTCCTTGATTTGGCTCCTGATGGCGACGCGCCAGGCTGCGGGCGAAACGGCGTGAGAATCTGGCCTTTAGCAGTAGCCACCAACCGTCCCAGGATCCGAGGGCAGAGCGGGAGATTAGCCAGGCTTTAATGGGTTTCATCTGTTTCAGCGCCACCAATCCCCAGTGGAGCCGCAGGTATGCCTTGAGGGCTTGGGTTTTGGGGATTTGCTTTTGGTGGAGAACCGGCACCAGGCGATGGATTTTTTGCTTGATTAACCAGTTGGTGTCGAAGCGCTGCTGGAGTGGAAATTTTTGATTCCACGCGCCTTCCCAGAGGGTACGATAGGCTAGGCATGCGTTGATAAAGATGGCGTCGCCATGTTGGGCGATTCTCAGCCAGGCATCGATATCGTCGCAGTTGGTGTCGAAGTTGGAGTCCCATCCCCCTGAGTCCAAAAATGCCTGGCGTTGGAAGGCCACCTGGGCAGGGGTTCCGAAGGGCACAACCTCCATCAACATGCCGTAGTGGATGTCTTCCTGGGGGATGAAATAGGCGTGACCGGGACCAGTGCGCTGGGTGCGGCTCAGTTCAACGCCGCTTTGGTTAACCTGGGCAGCTTGGGAGGAGCAGATGACCACCGGGGGGCGGGTGGTGTTGTGGAAGCGATCGCGATGGTGCTGAATGGCGATCGCCAGTTGAGCAATGCAATCTTCCGCTAAATAATCGTCATCGTCTAGGGGCTTAATCCAGTCGCCTTTAGCCAAGGCCACGCCAGCATTGACTGCTGCTGAATGCCCTTGATTCTGGGGCTGACGGTGATAAATAATGGGGTGGTCGGGGTCACGGTGAGTTATTGCAAGGGATTCACCGTAAGTATCGGTGCCATCCGTCGATTGATCATCCACAATTACAATTTCGCAGGGCACTGTCTGGGCGATCGCCGATTCCACCGCCCGCTTAAGCAAAGGCAGTCGATTGTAGGTTGTGATGACAACGGTAAAGGACGGCGAAGACAGCATTTAGGAAACGCCCCGTTAACGCAACCAGCTTAGGCGGATGCAGTGGCAGCCTCAGTATTTGTAGTTGAATCGCAACCTGACTGGTGACAGTTTATCGGATGACCTAGCCAGAAGATTTTTTCAGGGATTTCTCGAATACCATGAATAGTTAAGTGCGTCTTAAGTCTTTGGCTCCGTTGCTGACTCTGTTTGCGTTTGATGGTTTTGTTTACTGGTTGATTATGCGTTATGAGCACCCCACTTCATCGCGTTAGTCCTGAAGTTTTTGTGAAAGGAAAGAATATTAATAGCATCGTAAATAGCAGCCGGAGTAACGTTATGTTTGGTCGAGTCTGGTCCCGTCTGGCGATCGCCGCCGCCGTTGGGCTGGGATGGTCTATGCCAGCGATCGCCCAGGTTGCTGCGGGCGATACGCTGCTGGCTCAGAATGATTGGAAGACTTGTGAGGAAATCCTGGAAGCATCAAGGCTGACGGGACGTGGTCAGTGTTTGACGGAAGCGGGCAATCGCTATGAGGGCGAGTTTTCGGACGGTCAACGCACCGGAGAAGGACGCTTGACCTACGCCGCCGGTGGATTTTACGAAGGCGGGTTTGTTGATGGACTGTTTGAAGGAGATGGCGTCTTTGAGGCTGCCCAGGGACATCGCTACGAGGGTGAATTTTCCGGCGGGCAGTTTAACGGTCAAGGGTCCTATCGCACGGCGGACGGCAGCGTCTATGAGGGCGAATTTTTAAACAACACCTTCCACGGGGAAGGCACCTACACCTATGCCGATGGGCGATCGCTGTCGGGATTGTGGGAATCGGGCGGATATATGGGCGAAATCCCGGACGAGAGCGCGCCGAACACTGCGTCAGATGAAACTGCTTCCGATAATCAAGAGGTATCCGGTGAACCGGAGCCTGAGGTAAACGAGGCTGAAGTTGATACGCAGGAAATCGACGCCAGCGCGCCGGTAGAAGACAATATCACCGGCAGTCGCGTCCGACCTGATAGCGTTGCCCCAGCTTTGGATCGCCAGTAATTAAACCCCAGTAATTAACTGTTTCTAGCTTTTTACGAGTCTGATTTTGCAGTAAGAAAATCGCTGTTGTTTACTTGCCGTTGGTCATTCGCCAGCGGCAATTTGCTTTGGGTAATTAAAAGTTTGATTACTAATCAGTGACTTATTGGAGTTTTTGTCGCCTCAGTGCCCCCACTGTTTGCCATTATCAGGACAGAAGCTAATGGTTTCGGTGGAGGCTTCTATGGCGATCGCCTCAGAAAAGAACGGCAACGATAGCTCAAAAAATCGCGCCCGTACCAGTGAAAAAATAGTGAAAAACGCCGCTTCTAACGGTCGCAAAAGCGGTAGAAAGAGTGTGGCGAAAAAGAAGACGGCGACGAAGAAAAATGGCAGGGATAGTTCCGCGACTAAGGGTTTAACGGCTGGCACTGTTTGGGTAGGTGATGCCGCCGCTTGTTTAAATCAGACGCAACGATGGCTGGAGCTTCAAGGCAGCCAGCTTGATAATTTGCCAGCAGTGATAACGCCGTCTCCCCAGGCAGCTCGGGCTTTGGGCGTTCCATGGCGATCGCTGGACCAGTGGGCAACGACGTCGCTGCATCCTCTCAACACCGCCTCGATTATCGTTACCCACCGACTGATTCGTTCCGCTGTCGCCAAGTATTGGGAAAAGACCACTGACCTGGCTGCCACTGCCCAGCGAATTTTGCCGACGGTGCGCCAGTATTTTCGAGCCGGGCTGGATCTGGAGCAGCTTCGAGATTGCTCGACGGTGTCAACGCGAGCCCGCCAAATTGCCCAAATTGCGATCGCCTATCAAGCCGCACTGCGATCGCGGCGGCTAATCGACGAAGCAGAATTATTTAATATCACTGCGAAAAACGTTATCACTGCGAACAACGTTCAGGAAAATGCCGACGATTTTCGCGCGGACTCGCCAGTCCTTGTGCATGGCTATCCTTGGCTCCGTTTGGATGAGGCGCGGTTTATTGTTAATGCTGCGCCGTCAGGAAGCTCCATTGGATTAGACCCGGTGGCTGAGGAGGCGATCGCGCTATTCCAGGAAGCGGGCTGGGAAATTATCCAGTTGCCAGAAACGTCTCCAGCTACTTCAGTTGCGCCTCAGGCTTATAGCTTTGCCAACGGAGCGGCGGAGGTTCGCTGGGCGCTGGGACAGGTGAAACAGTGGCTATTAGAGGGGGTGCCGCCGCGACAGATTGCCCTGGTGGCGCGGGATGATCGTACCTATGGAGAGTGGCTGGCGGATGTGGCGTGGGATTATCAGACCCCCGTGCGGCTGCTGTTTAGCATTCCGCTGATGGCGACGCGGGTGGGGGGCTGGGTGCAGGATTTGCTGGAGGCGGCCACCAGTAATTTCCCCTTCGAAACCACCGCCAAACTGCTGCGCCATCCTCTTTGCGGGTACGGCGTGGTCGTAGATCCATCGCTAATTATTGGTGGGGAGGGCAGCGAGCCGACAAATGTGGAGCTGGATGCGGCTGAAAATTCGACCGGTGAAAGTTCGTTGGATCGTGGCAATGACGAATTGGATAGTAGCAGTGACGAAGCTGGAGAGGATGAAGCTCCGGTGATATCCGGTGATGATTGGTGGCATTTGGCGCGGCGGCGACATCCTGAGGGGTTGAATGCCTGGACGGACATTGGGATTGATTTGAAATCTTGGCTAGAACCGGTGACGGCTAAGCAGACGCGTACGGAGTGGATTGGCTGGCTGGGGAGCGTGATTTTTAAAGCCAAGCTGCGGCAACGGGCGGCGCGATGGGCTCGGGAAACTGGGGCGATCGCCACCCTGCGTCAACAGCTTGTTGCCCTGGAGCGATTCCAAGAATTCCACCAAACGCCCCAGCCCAAGGCTGCGAGGACGACCCTAACCCTGACGCAGTTTGCTGATGAAATTCGCGATGTGTTGAGTTTGGTGACGGTGCCCGCAGAGCCGGGGCGGGCGGGGGTGGAACTACATCAGCCGCGGGCGATGGTGGGCAGCCGCTATGACCATGTGATTGTGCTGGGAGCGATGGAGGGGACGCTACCGGAGCCCATCGTGAACGACCCAGTGGTGGATTTTTACGAGCGCAAACGCCTAACCCGCGCCGGTTTTCCCCTGGATAGCGCCGCCACCCTAGCCCGCCGCGAGTGGCATTGTTTTCAGCATGCCGTTGCTGCCGCTGGGCGATCGCTCACCTTGACCTATCCCAAGCTGGTGGGCAAAGAGGAAAAACTGCCCAGTGCTTTTCTCGATCGCGTCGGCGTCAAGGAGTCAGACATTGCCCCCGGTCCCGTCAATCCTCCCGCGAACTGGTCCGAAACCTACCGCGCCTTTCTGCCGTTTGCGGCGGATCGCGATCGCCTCACCGACTTTACGGCGGACAAACTCGAGGTGCTGTCCCGCGTCCACCAGTCCTGGACAGTGGAAAAACGGCGGGAAAGCGTTGGCGCAGCGGACGAGTACGACGGTGCCATTGGGCTCGGTATCGAACCGCGCGATCGCATCTTTAGCGCGTCTCAAATTACCGCCATTGGGCAGTGCGGCTTTAAGTGGTTTGCGGAAAGGCTGCTGCGATCGCGCGATTTACCAGAAGCGGACGATGGCATGAGCGCCGCAAAGGGGGGAACGTTCTACCATCGCGTCTTGGAAATTTTGCTGGACCTGTGGCGTCTGGATTCAGCGGAAAAATGCTTGGAAAAACTGGAAGAGGCGGTGGAGCTTGCCGCCAGCGAAATGCGGCTGGATACGATTTTGACCTGGCAGTCCCAGCGCCCAGAAATGACCGCGATTTTGCGCCGGGCGATCGCCAGCGAATGGTTTATGCCGGAGGGGACAGAATTTTTGAAGGGCGAGTCCAAATTTGACGGCGAATGGCACGGACTGCGGGTGACGGGGCAATTAGACCGCATCGATCGCCGCCCCACCGTTGATGGTGATAACGGCTTGGTCATTATCGATTACAAAACCGGAAAGTTGTTTCCCAAGGGCGCAAAAAATAACGAAGGAAAAGCAAAGTTAGACGTGCAGTTAGCGCTATATAAAGATGTTGCGCCCCACGATCCAAACCTATCGGAATTACCAGAAGACGAAGCGATTGCTGATGCTTTTTACTTCAGTATTAAAGCGGGCGATCGCCTCAGTCCAACGAAGAAAGATCAAGCCAATCAAGACAGTCAATTGGTGAACTTAGCGGAGCGGGTAAAAGCTACTTTATTCGAAGGGCAATACCTAGTGCAGCCTGATCGTGATCGCCATGCCTGTCAGTATTGCGCTGCCAAGCTTGCCTGTCGTCAGGGCGATCGCTTAGCTCGAAAAATTTCGCCTAGATTTTCAGATGATAACGCTGATTTTAAATCAGAAGAATAAACGCTACGCACAGTTTAGTTTGGCAGAAAAAGATTGCGCATAGTTAACCGTATTGACCATTCTGTTCTCCACCAGTGAAACTGTTACGCCAAACTCCTGTAATAATTGCAGTGCGTGCTCTATTTGCGGATTTTTATCTGGATAGATAATGCTGGCTTCGGGAGGGTTTGCCCCGTCTAAACCAAGCAATCGCTCCAGCTGCATCAGCGCCCCCAAAGCCGTTAAATGGGTTTGTCCCTGTGGATCGGCGATCGCCACCGCCTGCGTCATTTCAGCACCGTGGATATCCCGCCCAGTCACAGCAACTTCAATTTCATGGCTGGCGCCGCTGCCGGGATTATAAAGTAGTGATCGCCGCAAGCTGGTGAAGCGATCACCACTGATCAGCTTCCAAATACCGGATCGAACTAAAAACCGCAGAAACCCGGTCGCTAGCGGATCATCAAAGGCAATACGCGCCGCCACCGTTTTCGCGCCGGTAGTTTGCGGCAAAGTCAGCTGATCCGGGGTGTCGAAGCGGTAAACCTGTGTAGTGCAACCGCTGGGAAAGGTCACTGAACGTGGGTCGGTATAGGGCTTCACCTGCGTTAATTGGCCATCGACCATCGTTTCAAAGGGCGTCGCCAAACGGTCCATATATTCAACGGAGTTCGGTCCTGATTTATCCTGCATTGAAAATAAAACGCTAATGTCGATGCGCTCCACCGTCGATAGGGTGCGGGCGATCGCCACCGCTGCCACCGAAGCAACGCCCCCCATCCAACTGGAGGCAAAGAACACTGACGCCTTCAAAGACTCGCCTGCGAGCCCTGCCGCTGACTCCCGCAGCCGTTCCGGCCATCGGGTGATGTCTACATAGGGAATGCCATTCCGCACCGCATCCAGCAGCAGGTGATCCTGAGGATCGTTAACCGCCGCAACAACGGCACGGAATCGTAACCCTTGCAACGGATTGGGATGGTCCACATCCAGCTGAAATCCTTGAGCATGTCCCAATTCCTGAGCTAGAGCATCAGCCTTTTTCTGGTTTCGTCCAGCAATAAATAGGGGCAGTTGGGGGTGGCGCTGGCGAATCAACATTGCAAGCTGATGACCAACAACTCCGTAGCCGCCAGCAATTAAAACTGCATCTTGAGTCTTCATGGTGATCGTCCTCCAGTGGTATTCAAGGATTATTCTCAAGCAATCATTTCGGCTATTGACGATGCCTAAAGCACCATCGCCGATCGCGTGGCAAAGGCAATAATTCCCAGCCCCACCAGCCCTAATCCAGCCATGGTAATCACCTGGGACCTGCGTGCTAAAGGTGCATTGAGCGGCACAGTGTTGGCATTACCGGGCGAGGTTGCGGCGATCGCAGGTCGGCTAATTTCCTTCAGCGCTTGAAGGGAAATCGCCATCAGGGGAAACGCCAGCACTGTCCCCCACACTTCGATTGCAAACAAAGCCGGCGGCATTGCATCGGGCGAAACGGGAAAGATTTCAGCCAGGTCCAAACCGTAAACACCCAAGAAAGATAAGCCACAGAATGCCGACGTCCACAGGGCCCAACGCTCGGATTTCCAAACAAAATAAATTAATAGCAAACTACCCGGTCCCAGGAGGGTCAAGAACGTATTAAATATCCCCAACGTGGCGGGATTGATATGGGCGAAGCTGCGAGTTTCAATAGGACCGCCGGGCACCAAAATGCTCAGCGACACTGCCGAAACTCCAAGCAAAATAGCGGTCCGGTGTTGAATTTTAAGCGTCATAGCTATTAACCTCTGTGATAAAAAATCAAAACAGATAAGTCGAACAATTCGAACCAAAACTGACGAATATTTCAGGTTAAAATCTCAAGCAGAAATACCTGATAAAACTGATTTAGCAGTCACCCGGTTTATACGCCGTTTCCTTCAGCAAATGACTCACTAAAAGTTTTAGGGAAAACAGCGGTAAAAACCATTCCAATCCCGGTGTTGGTGTTAGGAAATAGCGATCGCCCAGCAGCGCCAAGCCGTACAGTCCGAGGGCGATCGGTCGCTGTAAATACAACGGGCTTTCCAAAATCAGCGCCGCCGCCAACAGCAAAAAACTCGACACTCCAACGAAAAATACGCCGTCCGCACCGCGAAATAACAACGACACCAGTCCTATGTGGAAAAGGTGCAGCGCCACAAACCCGAAATGCTGCCGCCGCCCTTGACCTGGACGGTGATACCAGCGCTTGGCTGCCGCTGTGGCATTGGTGAGCACGCCACCCGCAATATCGAATCCCAAAATCGCGATCGCCCCTAGCTGCCAGGGACTCCAGTCAATTGCCAGGGTGGATGCATAAATCGGAGCTGCGATCACTGCCCCGAAAGCCGGAATAAACTGCACTGCCAACTCCGCCAAGGTCGCCCCCGGACCGATTAACTGCTCCAGCCGCCCAGGTTTTTGCGATCGCGACAACGGCTGACGATGCAGAGATTTGAAATCTAGAGAATTAAACTGCACAGGCAACACCTCATAACAGTTGTTATGCAATGAATATAACAACTGTTATGATAATTTGTCCATAGAGGTTGAAAAATTCTTCTGATTGGCAGCACTTAGATGGCTGAAAGTACGGCCGCGTATAGCTATGGCTCAAAATGACCGTCGACTTGAAGTGTCCGAAGCGGCTTGGCGGGTAATTGCTCGAGAGGGGTTGGATCGCACCAGTATGCGGGCGATCGCCCAGGAGATGGACTGCACTACTGGCGTGGTCACCCACTATTTCCGCAATAAGCAGGAACTGATCCTGTTCGCCCTGCATCAAGTGACAGCGCGGCTGCAGGTGAGCATGGAGGTGGTGATCGCTGATCTTTCTGGAGCGGATCGGCTGGTGGCAATGCTGTCGTCGTTTTTGCCCCTGGACCGGGAACGGCAGGAAATTTTGCAGGTCTGGATCGCGTTTCTGGGCTATGCCGTTGGACGAGAGGAATTAATGGCTGAGCATCGGCAGAGTGCTGGGGAACTTAGGATCGTCATTGTTCAGGAATTAGTGGCGCTACAAAAACAGCAGATTATTCGCTCTGATATTGACCCGGCGATCGAGGCCAATGTGCTGCTGGCATTAGTAAATGGAGTCAGTTTGGATACCCTAATCCAAGCCCAGCCGCTTAGTCCTGAGCAACAGCAAGTCGTTTTGCAACGCTATATCAGTGGACTCGCATGCAACTAATTAGTTTGTCTAGATCAACTGAAAAGCAGATTTTAAACTGCCATGATCTGCACTCAAGATTGTGTTAGAAATTCGGCTATGCAGTATTCACGCGATCAGCAAACTGTCTTGTTTTTAATCCTACTTCAATGGTCTCGAGCAGTTTAGTCATGCCTGTCGTATTGACCATTTCAGGGGTAACACCAAGTTTTTTTGCTGTTTGCATGGCCCCCTCCGTCAAGGAATGGCTGGCGTAACCCGTCACGATAATCACCAAGTCTGCGCTAGATATTTGGCTTTCCCCTTGCTGTGCCAAGTTGACTCCACTTTGCGTTGAATACCACACCAATTCCACTTGAGAATCGCGCAGTCTGTTTTTGACCGCCGTTTGCAGGCGATCGTGCCCACCAAAAATCACCACCTTCCCCGCAAGCTGGGTGTACAGTTTCGGGCGACGTTCACTGGACCGGTGGCGGGTGCGCGGCTGTAGCTCGGGTCCACGATCCACCCGCGATCGATTCTGCATCGCCTTGTCGTAAATAAACGCTAAGGTTTGCTCAAAACTGCCGCGAACCCGAGCCACTGCACCCTCTTCGCTGTAGTCATTGATTTGAGCGATTAACGTATTCACCACTTCTTCCAATCCACCGATCGCCCGCAAATCGTGTATATATCCTCGAACGGCGATCGCGGCATCCGTGGCGCTAAAAAAGTCAGTTTGCTCGTGAATCATATCGAGCAAATCCTGTTTCAACTGCTGCCGCCAAACTCGATCTTGCTCGTGTTGTTTTTCCTCCAGCAACCGCTCTTCCTGCAAAATCAATTGGCGGTCAGCAATTTCCGCTGCCATCGCTGGTGTTGCCTGTATTTGCTCCTCAATAGCAACTTTTTTCTCCAGCAGTTGCTGACGATTAGTGCTATCACTAAACTCCTCTTCTGGAAGTTGTTCTAGGGCTTCATTGACCGATTTTAATAAACCTTCTAAACGGCTTTTTATTTCGCCCAATGCCTCCTGATAGTATTTGTCTCGCTGTTTCTCTAAACGTCTGGCTTCAACCTCTTCATTAGTGCTTTTTATCAGAGTTTTAACCGAGTTTTCTAGTTCGTCTATATCTGTTAATTCAAACACTTATTTCTCCTCGCATGGAATTCGATTGCCCTTGGCTTCTTCAGTCTTCGTAAAATCCAGAAGCAAGCCGGACAACCCATCGGAAAGACTATGTTGAAAATTGTGATGGGACATGATTTTTTGGTATGGCTTCTGATAAAAGTGACGGTGCTTTTACAGAATCACAACCTCGCGGTAGTTCTGCAGCAACGTCAATTACCACATTGATTTCCTTGACTTCTCAGCTCTGGTAACCGCGTAAACTTTTCTCCGAATTACTTTTCCATCCTAACGCTATGGAGTCTCGCAGGTTGAGAAAATCACATCTTAGTTTTTGGCACACTAATGCATTGAATGAATTTATAAATCGTTAATCGATCGCGAGAACTGAGCTTTGGTGGCGATCGCCAAAACACACTAAATCAGTATCTTCGCACGGGTTTTTTATTAAAATACATTGAGCCTCTTCAACAGCAGTAAGATTTATGCTCTATCGACGCTTTGGCAAAACTGAATTATCCATGCCGGTGTTTTCCTGTGGGGGAATGCGCTACCAGCAGGCATGGACTGATTTGAAGCCTGACACCATTAAAACTGACGGTCAGCAAAACTTGGAGACGGTGATTCGGCGATCGCTTGAACTGGGAATTAACCACATCGAAACGGCAAGGGGATATGGCAGTTCAGAGATGCAGCTGGGGTGGGTTTTGCCGAAGTTGCCCCGGGAAAAAATGATTATTCAAACGAAGGTTGGTCCTCGTAAGAAAGTTGAAGAGTTTGAAAAAAGTTTCCATCAATCACTTCAATATTTGCAACTAGACTACGTGGATTTATTTGGGATTCATGGCATTAATACTCCCCAGGACTTGGAGAATACTTTGCGTCCTGGAGGATGTTTAGATAAGGCTTTAGAATGGAAGAAACAGGGTAAACTACGTCGCATTGGTTTTTCTACCCATGGACCGACTCACGTTATTTTGGATGCGATCAAGTCAGGAAGATTCGATTACGTTAATCTGCATTGGTACTACATTAACCAATTCAATTGGCCGGCGATTCAGGCGGCGACGAAATTGGATATGGGCGTGTTTATTATTAGCCCTACAAATAAAGGCGGAAAACTTAATGAGCCACCGCAGAAGCTCGTTGATTTGTGTCGTCCTTTAAGCCCAATTGTCTTTAACGATTTGTTCTGTTTAAGTCACCCTCAAGTTCATACTCTAAGTTTAGGCGCTGCTCAGCCCAGTGACTTTGATGAGCATTTGAAAACGTTGGAATTCGTGGAGCGGGCTGCTGAGGTCTTGCCGCCGATCTTGCAGCGTCTGGAGCGGGCGATGGTGGATGCGTTCGATGGTGCTTTGGGGGCAGGACAGGGAGAGGTATGGAAGCGATCGTGGCATCGAGGTTTGCCGGAGCCGCATCATATCCCTGGAGAAATTAGCGTGCGGACGATGGTGTGGCTGTGGAATTTAGCGAAGGCGTTTGATCTAACTGAGTATGCCAAGATGCGCTACAACCTGTTGGGCAACGGCGGCGATTGGTTCCCTGGGCAGCGGGGCGATCGCCTGAGCGAGTTTGACCTGTCAGACAGCCTCAAAAGCAGCCCCCATATGGACAAAATCCCACGAGTGCTCGAAGAAGCGCACGCCCTATTTGCAGAGGCACGGGTCAAGCGCGAATCTCAATCTTGAGCCAACTCGGCAAGCATGGGACAACACGACAAGTGCGGAAGTAGGCAGATACTTCGCCTATACTCCCGCACTTGTTATTCCATGCCTGTTACTGGATGGTCTGTTTTGCCAGTCGCTTTAGCAGCAGCCGTCGCCTTGATAGTGCCAGGTGGGAGGAGTAATAAGCACTGTGTCGGGCGCTGTCTTCGCCAATGCGCTGGCGGTCTTATCGCACACACTGGTGGGTATTCCCTTCGGCAACGTATGCCCTTTGCCGTCGTTTAGCAGGGGCTCGGAACCGGTGTAAATTGCGGTGCGCCCGGTGAAAATGCATGCTCCGTCAGGGGCAACAGGCACTTTGTAAGCGACGCTGTCTAGGCTTTCCAACAGCAGGTCTTCGTCAAGGCTGTAGGTTTCTCGATCCAGCATGCGGTAGGGACGCCTCGCTCGGATTTCTACTTGACCAAAGCCCACGGCAACCAACGCGCCAACATAGGCTTCGTAGGTTTGTGCCCCTGAAAGGCACATGGCTCGCAGTCGCTCATCGGCTTGCAGGTGCGCGGGAATAGGGCGAGCGGCGATGGGATCGCTCATCATCAGGCGCCCCTTTGGCTGAAGCACTCGATGGGCTTCCTCCAGGGCTTTTTGTAAATCGGTAGGCTCGAAAATATTGAACAGGCAATTTTGAGCGTAAACGCCGGCGATCGCATCATCAGCGGGCAGTTCAAAAGCCCCGCCCTCGCGGATTTCCACAAAGCTGGGGTCGAACCAGTCGTTTAACCGCGCCGCTTCCTCCAGGTTTTCCCGGGCCGCCTGGCGCATTTCTGCTACCGGCTCCACTGCAATTACTGCGCCGGGCCGCCGAGAGAAATAGGCAAACTGGAGTGCTTCCAATCCGCCGCCCACACCTACGTACATCACCGTTGGCTCATCCACCAACTCCTGGGGCTGCACCGTGGTGCCACAACCGTAGTTCATTTCGTTCATGCGGTCAGGAACATTCAGCCCAGGCAGCTTCATTGAACCCCCCTGCACACAGCACAGCCCCACTTCCGGGGTGACGGCCACTTCCCGATAAAAATCGGCGGTTGTTTCCAAATATCCGGTCATTATCAATAGTCCTGTGTGTAAAGTCCTGCTTAAAACATCTGGCGTAGCGATTTTCGCCACTGACTCAATTGGGTAAGCCCATTGATCGGCGGAGATGCACGGC
>JBCCTE010000016.1:0-14794 GCA_039198915.1 Cyanobacteria bacterium P01_D01_bin.73
GCGCAAACTTCCCTACACTTGGGAAGCGATTCAGATTGAAGGGGCAGAGCGATCGCCCATTTGGGTCGGCGTCAACACTGGGCTGCCCAACCGAGCCACGCGGACTTTACTTGAAAAGAGACTGCTACCCCAGCTCGGTCCCTATCGCCATCTGAAGTCGGAAGTGAAATACGGCAGCCAAAATAGCCGCATTGATTTCCTGCTAACTGGCCTGGACGGCGACCCGACGGGCGAGCCGCCAACGGCACCAAAGCGCGGCGCCAAACTTCAAGACGAGCCGGGAATTTATATCGAAGTCAAAAACACCACCTGGAGCGATCGCACCCTCGCCCTCTTCCCCGACACCGTCACCACGCGGGGGCAAAAACATCTTGAAGAACTAACGGAAATTGCTCAGACTCCTAGCGTTACCAACCCCGAAATCAACCATCGCGCGTTGATGCTTTACTTCATTAACCGGGAAGATTGCGATCGCTTTGCCCCCGGCGACGAACGAGATCCACGCTACGGAGAACTATTGCGATCGGCCCGCGATGCTGGGGTAGAAATTCTGCCGTGCCGGTTTGCAGTCTCACCGGAAGGCGTCCACTTTTTGGGATTAGCCCCCTGCGATTTCTAACAGAAAGTCGCCAATATTTACACAGCAAAAATGCTAACTACTTTTTCTTCTTAGCGTTGCGTTTCATCCATTCTTCGATGAAGTTTGTGTAGACTTCGCCCTGCAAAAATTCCGGCGACTCCATAATTTTTTGATGGAAGCTAATCGTCGTGGGAACACCGGTGATGGCAAATTCGTTTAGCGCCCGCTGCATCCGCCGAATCGCCACATCTCGCGTTGGTCCCCAGACAATCAGCTTGCCAATCAGAGAATCGTAGTAGGGAGAAATATCGTAGTCGGTGTACACATGGGAATCCATACGGACGCCGGGACCGCCGGGGGGAAGGTAGGCGGTAATTCGTCCAGGATTGGGGCGGAAGTTGTGGTCAGGATCTTCAGCATTAATCCGGCACTCAATGGCATGACCGGATAGGTTGATATCTTCCTGGGTCACCGAGAGGCGATCGCCCTGGGCAATGCGAATTTGCTCAGCGATTAAATCCAACCCGCAAATCATCTCCGTCACCGGATGCTCCACCTGAATCCGGGTATTCATCTCCATAAAGTAGAAATTGCCGTGAATATCCACCAGAAATTCAACGGTACCCGCGCCAACGTAGCCAATGGATTTCGCCGCTGCCACAGCCGCCTGTCCCATTTTTTGACGTAAATCTGGATTGAGCGCCGGGCTTGGGGCCTCCTCCAACAACTTTTGGTGGCGACGCTGAATGGAACAATCCCGCTCCCCCAGGTGCACCACATTGCCGTGGCTGTCGGCCAAAATCTGAAACTCAATATGGCGCGGCTTCTCAATAAACTTTTCCATGTACAGCCCCGGATTGCCGAAGGCCGCATCCGCCTCACCGTAGGCTGCCTGGAATAGCTTGGAAAAATCATCGGCGTGACGAACCAGGCGCATCCCGCGACCGCCGCCCCCCGCCGTCGCCTTAATCATCACCGGATAGCCCATACTTTCCGCCAGGGCTTCCCCTTCCGCCTCGTTCGCCAACAGTCCGTCACTGCCAGGAATCGTCGGCACTCCAGCGTTTTGCATGGTTGCCTTTGCCGTGGACTTATCCCCCATCGCCAGAATAGATTCGGCGGTGGGACCGATAAAGGCAATTTGGTGATCGTCGCAAATCTCGACAAATTTGGCATTCTCCGACAAAAATCCGTAGCCGGGGTGGATTGCCGTTGCGTTGCAGGTTAGAGCCGCAGAAATGATGTTGGGAATATTGAGATAGCTCTTGGTGCTGGCAGCTTCTCCAATACACACTGCCTCGGTGGCCAATTGCACGTGAAGGGATTGGCGATCAGCGCTGGAGTGGACTGCTACCGTTGCGATGCCTAGCTCCTCGCAGGTGCGGATGATTCGCAGGGCAATTTCACCACGGTTGGCAATCAGAATTTTGGAAAAACGCATCGATATTACGGCTGGATTGGATGCAAGCCGATCGCGGCAGAAATCGCAGCAGAAACAAAGGGGCGATCGCGCAATCAAGGCACTGACTAATCTACCATCTGGCCAGCCTAAACCCTATCGATGGAATGCACGATCAACCTGCAAATCGACCCGTGATCGCTGGGCAAATCCTGATGGCTTAGAACAACGCCCAATCCTTGGTGGTCAGCCGCTTTAGCTGCTGAAGCCGATTAGTGAAAAACCGAGGCGTTAGGCGACTGTAGTCGTTGAACATTGCCATGGTAATGCCGATTGACCAGGACCAGATATGGGCTGCCTGGGTCAGCTGTTGCAACGACGCCAACTCTTCGTCGGTAAGGGTAATAACTTGCTGATAGCCCTCAAATAAGGCGTCCCGGTTGCGCTTGTTCAAGCCCCCCTGCATAGACACCTGCAAAAACTTGGCAAGGTCAAACGCCCGAGGTCCGTAACCGCACTGGTCAAAGTCAAACAGGGTGGGCTTGCGGTTCAGGAAATGTACGTTGCCGCTGTGGGGATCTCCCCAGCACACTACTCGGCAGGGAATCTCCACCACCAGGCTGTTCATTGTGGATTCGATCACCTCAGCAGTCTTGCAAAGATAATCCCAATCTTCCGGTCGCTCCCTCAAGAAGGGTTCAATCACGGTGAGTGATCGCCGTAGCAGCAGCTCCGCATCTAAAGGCGGACGATAGTGAGCACTGCGAAATTCGTGGGATGCCTGGTGCATATGAGCCAGGGTTTGTCCCAAAATTCTTCCGTGCTCCTGATCCAGATCCCCCAGCAGCACATCACCAGGGGCCCGCCTAAATAGCGCGGCGTAGCGTTTTCCTTCCGGCGCATCCAGGTCAACGGCAAGGCTATTGGTACTGGTGGGAATTGGCGCAGAAATGGGCATTCCACACCGTTGGAGGAATTCTAGGAACTCCAGTTCAAAATAAACTTCGCCGCGCGATCGCCAATGGTGGTGGGATATACGCAGTATGAATTGCTCCGATGCCGCCTGTACCAGGTACACATCGCTCAATCCCCGATGCCAGAAATAGACTCCCTTAACGCCTACTAGCCCAAACTGTGGCAAAACTTGGGTTCTTAGCGCTTCACTGGACAGGGTGGAATAAACTGCCGGGAAAAATTCCTGTGGATTTGTGGGTGCCCCGGATGAAAAGGTGGGGGTTTTGGTTTCAAACACTGGCCTACCTCCAGCCGGTACAAATCTCAAATTAACAGGGCGATACAGCCATGGAGCTAAAAGCAGATCATCATGCTAAAAACTTCGCCACGATTGTTTTGTGATTTAGGCTACCTTTACCTTCAAATCTCAGAATACTTTGACAATTGTTCCCATTAGGGAAAGTGATGGATTAAAACCAATACTCACCATTAGTCGCTTTTGCCTGGCCTAGAAGCCTCTGTTCGCGAGGATTTCAAAACTTTTCTTGAGGATTGGCTAGGGCTCGCTATCGGTTTTTGGAGGCTCCGATGGTGGGAAAGGGATTGGGCGACGGGGCGGCGGCATTACCGGAGTTGGTTTGGGGAGCAAACGTTTTTTGATGCCGTTTTTAGCAGCCTGTTTCGAGGGCCGCGGTGGGGAAGACTTTTCGCCCTCCTCCGCTGAGTTTGCTCCGTTTCCTGGCGATATTTCCTTTGATGTATCGCCTGATGTGTCGCCTCCGTGCAGCCCCAATTGCAAAATACCGAGCTGTCGCAGCTGTAAATAGGTCGACAGATCAACCTCCCCTGACTGGAGCATGGCGCGATACTGGCGATCAATATCCACCATCGCTGCCCGCCGCTGTTCTGGGGACTCTTGAAAATGGGTGTCAACGGCATCGAGAAGGCTGACAGTATCGCCGATTTTCTGCTGCCGCAAGTTCTCCAAAACTGCCCGCGCCTGCTCATCCAAAAGCTCAAACATGCGGCTGACCTGCTCGTAGGCATCGGCAGAAATTGCCCCGTCGAGGGACATCAGCCGATATTTCTGGGTCATCTGGGTAATCCCATTTGCCGCCGTTTGAGGATCCTGCTCCAGGGTCGATCGCAGCTGGGCAACGGCCTCTTTGGCACTTTGCATTACCTTGGAGGATTTTCGCCGCTGCCACCACCCCAGCAGTAGACCGATGGCACTGGTCACAATTAGCGCCAGGGCGTACTCCTGGATGGTTTCGTTTTCCTGAATGGACCGCAGCCAGGCATTGCGCGGGTCCCCTTTTGCATAGACTTTCTGTGCCGCGATCGCCGTATACAGCGAATTCCGCTGGAGCAGCTCTTTAGGATCACCGTCCGCCAACTCCGGGTAAAACACAGCGTACTGGCGAGCGGTGGACAGAATCGCCCAGGTCATCAGACCAATGGCGCGATGGTCAGCATTTGACTTTGCAATGAGTGCCGTGCCGGTGGCGATCGCCGGAATATCCTCCGGCGGTCGGGTGCGAATGGGATTGTAAATGCCCTCGGGAATGGTGGTCTGGTGGTAGGACTCGGGGTAGTTGGCGGTGATGTAGTTGGCAAACGCTGGCGGAACGCTCAGCAGCTTCAGGGGCGGGTCAGAATTTTCCATGGCATCGCGCACGGTTCGATTGACGCCGATGGTACCAACGTAGGCGATCGCCTCCACCTCGCCTGCTTCCAGCGCCTTCAATCCCTGGGAAAACGATAGCTGTCGAGGCTGTACCTTTAGTCCCGCCAAATTCAGCAGCCGTTGCGCCGTAAAAAAGGTGCCGCTCCCATCCTGCCCCACCGCCACAGGCTTGCCCTGTAAATCTAGGATGGTGTCGAGGTTGCGATCGCTGCGGGTGATGAGATGAAAATGCTCCTTCGCCAAAATCGCCAGGGTCTGGATCTTTCCCTTACGCATCGCCGGTCGCGCCACATCCAGCTGCACCAGGGCAAACGTCACGTCCCCGTCCAGCACCCGCTGCAAATTATCCTGGGAGCCGCGCGAATCATTGCCATCCTGAAGCCGCAGATCCCCAATTCGCTCAACGGACCGTCCCACCTGCTCGCTAATTCGCTGGTAGCCGCTATTATTTTGCCCCGACGCCATCGTCACCTTCGTCGGTGATAGGCCACAGCCGCTAATGGTCGCCGTACCCACACCGATGACAATCATTTTCAGGGAAACAATCCGTCGAGGGGCTTTTCCCGGATTTCGCAAGGAACGGGCGATCGCCCCTTCACCCCTTCGATACTTTCCAACTTGTCCTAAATGCTGCCTAATCCACTCTTTCATGTGCACCCTGCCCTAGTCGCTCAGTCAATTGTCCAGTCTTTACCGACGTTTATCGACGATTCTTGACAACTAAGACAACTATTTAGGGGCTAAGGTCTGCTGAATATCGCTATCTCGCACCTCGTTAAGGCGTTGGTTCAGCTTACGAATCCGTCGCGACAGCAGCCGAATAATATTGACTGCAATATCCGGCGTTTCATCGATCGCATCGTAGAGCTGCTGCTGAGTCAGCACTAAACACTCCGACTTATCCAGGGTGCTGACCGATGCCGACCGGGGCTCCGCATCAAACAGGGACATTTCGCCGAAGAACGAACCCTTGCCCAACTTGGCTAAGTCCCGATCGCCCGTGTGGACCCGAACCGTACCCGATACAACAATGTAGAGCGATCGCCCCTCCTGCCCCTCAGTAAAAATCGTGTGCTTTTTAGGGAAAGATAGCTCATCCATACAGGACGCCAGGCGGACCAGAAACTCGTCCCGCAGCTCCTTAAAAATGGGAACTTCTCGAATAAATAGGAGGCGATCAACGCTAGTGAGCATGGAGATGCGGCTAGGCGGGGGTCAAGAAAATGTAAATCAACGGTACCAAGGCATTATTGCATCATTGACTTCCTGGAGAGGGCGTCACGATTAAGCAATGTGGACGAGCTGGGGTGCAGCTGCCTGAAAGCCAGCTCGCGCTATCGAGGCGGCCTCCATACTATCCTGCCTGTCCTCTTCCGGCGAGTTCTCCGGCAAGTTCACGACAAGTACGTACGAAGCACTAGAGAAAACACGGACATTGCTCCCAAACAGGATGGAAAATCCATGGTGGGAGTTGCTGTGGTTTATTCCTCCGAGCTTAACCCAAACTCTTGGGACATTTGCCCAACCTGAGCGGACACTAATGGGTCCGGGTCATTTTGCAGGCGCGGCAGTAGCTCAACCAATGCCCGCTGGGACGCCACCTTCAGATAGGACAGCACCGCCTCGCGCACAAATCCTCGGGGGTGGCGCAAACAGGCTAAGGTTTGATCCGTCGTCAGACTCCAGCGCTCGGTGCGGGCCAAATGGAAGCAGCAGGCGAGGGGCCATGCCGAAAGGAAATGCCGCAGATTCAGCAACCGTCGGATGCGATCGCGCGGCGCCATCGACTGGTACTCCATCAAATCTGATAGCGATCGCAACTTCTCCAGCGGCGAATCCGCATCCAGCAAATTCAGCACCGATCGCTTACTGGGAATATCCAGCGTATTGTCCAGAATCTCCAGACCCCGCGCCTTACTATCGCCAGTACCAGAGCGAATATTAAACGCCGCCGCCTGAACTGCCCCCAGCGGATACAGGAACTTCATCAACAGGAACAACTGCTCCTGCCCGTCGGAAATCCCCTCGTTCAAAGCCTTCCGTAATAAATCTCCCTGCTCTCCAGGCACCCGGCTTTCCCGCAAATCCAGCAGCGCTGCACAGCGTTGACCAATCAGCATCAGCTCCTGATTAATCAACGTCTCCAAACCGGTTCGTCCAATGCGGTCTAGGACGCCCTCAATTCCCACTTCATCGGGAATCTTCAGGAGAATTTTCAAAATATTTCGCCGCGCTGTGCCCCAGGACGTAAACAAATTCGCCACCAGCGCATCCAACGCCGCCGCCGTCCCCACCTGCCCGATCGCCGTACAGGCATGGGTGCGCATAATATCCGGCTTGCGCACATCTTGAGCTACCTCCGCCAGCATTGGCAGCGCCTCATTACCCAGCTTGCCCAAGCCC
The DNA here is from genome assembly GCA_039198915.1 of Cyanobacteria bacterium P01_D01_bin.73. Taxonomy (GTDB): domain Bacteria; phylum Cyanobacteriota; class Cyanobacteriia; order CACIAM-69d; family CACIAM-69d; genus CALGDE01. Next base: position 7,024 of record JBCCTE010000016.1, read on the forward strand.
TTTAGCGCCGACTCCCGCGTTGCCTTGTAGCTCAAGCCCCGCACCAGCGACGGATAATATTCCTCCAGCCGCGCCGACGCAATCACTTCCAGCAAGGCACAGCGCACCTCCAAAGAATCATCCTGAAGCAGGTTGGGAATGTGTAGCCGCAGCGCCTGAAGGTAATCAGCCTCGCCCAAGGCGCGACAGCCCATCACTCGCTCCTGAACGCTGCCGCTCGTGAGCATCCGCCGCAGACAATTAGTTGCCTCTGCCTTTTGCCCTGGCGTTCCCCGCCGCATAATCAACGATGCCGCCGTCCCGCGCACCGTCGGATCCACCTCCGATCGCAGGTAGGGCTGCAAATGGCGTACATCCTGCTCCGACTCCGTCAGCCACAAATACCGCAGTGCGACCGCCAACACCTCCGGCGGCGGCTGTTGCACAATTAGCGCCCGCACCTGCACCAGGTACTCTTCGCTGGGCTGCTGAAGCATTACATCCAAACTCTGTCGCTGTAGCGGCGGCGTCAGGCTGGTCAACAGCGGAGCCAGCACCTCGCTGACGTTGTCGGGATCAATGCGGCTCAATAGCTCAATGCACGATCGCTTATCCTCCGGCGTCGTGCCATCCTGCTCCAACGCCTCAACCACCGCCAGCTTCAGGGTGCCAGAGTCCACGTCCATGGCTCCCAGTCGACCCCGTTCAGCACTCAGTACCAGCAGGCTGACGTAGCGTGATCGCAGCGCCCACACTGACCACAGCCACAGGGCAGCCATCAGCACAATTTGCCCCACCACCACCCAGCTTTGAAACTCGCGGTAGTTGTCGGGGATCAGCTGCTGACACACCCAGGTGGTCCCCAAAATCAGCAAGCCAGCGCCGCCGGTCGATAGGGATTCAAATCCACCTCGCACCCGCGCCTGGATGCTACCGCGAACGTTCTCCGGCACCGGCTGGAAAAATACCGGGTTGGCGCTGGCAAAGAGGGTGTAGCGCAACAGCTCATCGGAGAATTTAATGGCGATCGCCCCCAGATAAAGCGTCGACATTCCCCCGGTAAACTGATCAAGTCCAGAGAAATTAATCACCCCCAGAGTCGATCCCAAGCCCACTACCACAATCACAGCTGGCTGAATTGCCGCCGCCCGAAACAAACCCAGTCGTTCGATGGCTCGACTCGACAGCAGCCACTGGGCCGTTAGCTCAGCGATTCCCAAAATGCCGTTAAACAGGCCTAAGAAGCTGGCAACAGCGCTGGCTTTGTCTTCAATGTCAGCGTTCTGAAGCTCGACCTGATCCAAAAACTGAAACTCCACCAGCAACAGCAGGACCTGTGCCAGGACGAAGAACGCTACCAGCCAAAATACGTAGTTTCGCAGCGGTCCCTGCACGCGGCGGTTGGCAGAAAAATCCGACTGATCTTCCTCAAAATATCGAGTGGGAGAATCCGGGAACGCCTGTCGATAGGTCCGTCCCAGGTACGCCAAAATCAAGCTACCCACGGCAATACTGGCCGCAGACAACAGCAGCACGCTTTCCAGTCCCACCACTTCCAGAAGCAGGGGCAGCGAAAATCCACTGATCACGTCCGCCACCAGCACGCCGCTGCTGATGATGGGGTAGGTGCGCTTAATCTCGCGAATATTAAAGAGCTGATTTGCCGTGATGGAGGTGTTGATATCGTTCAACACATAGGTCACGTCCAACCACAGCCGCATGACGAAAATAGTCGCCGTCGCCAGGTGCTCAATACCTAGCCCAAATCGGAACAGCACCAGCGGCAGGGCGATCGCCATCGGAGTCGCCACCATCACCCGACGCAGGGAAATCGTCCGCTGCACCCAGGAATAGGCAAATCCCAGGGTCGCGCCAATTAGCGCATTGCCGACATAAACGAAAGGCAGCTTGTCGGCACCAAACTTATCCAGGAACAAGCCGGCGGTACTGTTATCAAGCCAGCTGAGACCGATAGTCGTGAAGGTATAGAAAGCGAACATTAACCAGGTCCGCTCGCTTTCCTCTGGCCGTAGATTCAGCCAGCCAAGCAGCCTATTTAAGAAGCCATTGCTAGCGGTTCCCTGGTAGTTGGCATCCATTCCCGGCCTGGTCCTCGTGGTTTTCTAAAGGGTAGTGCTCTAAAAACTGTTCTTCTGAAGTGCATTCTAGAGAGTGCCGCCAGTAAGTCGACAATGCTCTACCCACGCAGAGTGCAATTCCAGACCAAAACCTTGCAATGGTTTGGTTTGAATTTTCCTGCTCGGTACTGGTCAGTACCAGCGTTTGCGTTGAAAGCTGTAAATGCCTCTTGATTCTAAGCCCTCAAAGAAGCTGAAGCCTAGATATATCGTCCGGATTACCAGTCTGACTATGGCTTCTAAATCAATCAAGGGAGCGATCGCCCACTGGTTGCGAATCACTCCCTTGATTTATCTAGGGTCTTCCTCGGCGGATCGCCTTACTTGTCCTTCTTAGGAGACAGCAGCATCATCATGTTGCGCCCCTCACGCTTAGGACCAAGCTGCACCTCTGCAAACTCCTTGAGGTCATCCCGCATTTGGGTCAACAGCTTCTCCGCCAAGTGGGAGTGCTGAATTTCCCGACCGCGGAAAGTAATAGTTGCTTTCACCTTGTCGCCAGCCTTGAGGAATTTCTCCGCTGCCCGACGCCGTACCTCATAGTCATTGCCGCTAATTTTGTAGCGCATTTTGACTTCCTTGACGGTGGCCGTGTGCTGTTTCTTACGAGCCTCGCGAGCTTTCTTCTCCTGCTCAAACTTGTACTTGCCGTAGTCCATAATCCGGCAGACCGGCGGCTTCGCCTTGTCGCTGATGACCACAAGGTCCAGCTCCTTTTCATCAGCAAACGCTTGGGCTTCGCGGGGAGGCATAATCCCAAGCTGTTCGCCGTCGGTGCCAATTACGCGAACTTCGGAGAAGCGTATATTGCCGTTGATGGGAGGTAAATTTTGGGGTTTGCGCGGTGCTCTTCTTCTATCGGCCACAGGCGTCAATTAAAATCAAGTGATATTTGGATAAGCGTAATACCGAGGTGTAGCCCCAGCGGTCCCAATGGACTCAACACCATTCTAAGGGGAAGCTTTAGGTTTAAGGGGCACTCTTATTAAGTCTTTGAAAAGAAAGTTTTTGAAAAGAGTCTTTGGAAACAGCTTTTAAGCATCCTTAACGACATTTTTCGGGGCGCGGATGGCAACCTTGTGAGGGCTGCGTCCCGTGATTCAATCGCCCCAAACGATAGGCAGCCCCAAGCGAGTAGGTAAATAGATGACCCAAACGATAGAGGTTCAAGCGCAGCGATCGCCCACAGCACCCAAAACAGGTCCCAAAAGCTGGCGCTTACAAACCGGGCGCTGGCGAGAGTGGCAATGGCGGGGCTGGCGGGTGAAGTATGCCTACCTGCCGGGCGATCGCGATGGAAATTCCAAAGCAATGCGCCCACCAATTGTTGCTATCCATGGCTTTGGAGCGTCCATTGGACACTGGCGACACAATTTCAACGTATGGGCAGAATCAGGTCCGGTTTATGCGCTGGATTTGGTGGGCTTCGGCGGCTCGGAAAAACCACCCACCGACTACAGCGGCACGCTATGGGTCAGCCAAGTGACGGCGTTTCTAGACCAGGTCGTTGGGCAAACAGCAATTTTGATTGGTAATTCCATTGGCTCAGCGATCGCCATGACCGTAGCGGATCAATCTCGACGGTCGGGAAACATCAGCCGGGTCGCTGCCGTAATTGCCCTCAGCCTGCCCGACACGTCCGCCCGCGCCGATATGATCCCCGCACCGCTGCTGCCCGTTGTGTCCTTTATGGAACGAGTTGTCGCCAACCCGCCGCTGCTCAAGACCATTTTCTATTGGGTGCGCCGCCCGTCCGTAATTCGAAAATGGGTAGGCATTGCCTATCCCGATAAGACCGCCATTGACGACGACCTGGTGGAAATCCTCAGCGATCCTCCCCAGGAACCGGGCACCGCCGAAGCCTTTGTGCGAATTTTGCGCGGCATGAGCAGCCCCACCTTTACCCCGTCCATGAAGCCGGTGTTGGCAGCCTCCACCATTCCCGTACTGATTCTCTGGGGCTCGGGCGATCGCATGATTCCCCCCTTCCTCGCCAAAAGCTTTGCCGGGTTGAATCCCCTGGTAACGGTGCGATCGCTCGACGGGCTCGGTCACTGTCCCCATGACGAAGCCCCCGACATCATCAACTCCATCGTCCTGAACTGGATTAAAGACTGCGCTGGATAAGACGCTTCATTATCCTCAGCGGCCCCGGTTCCAGTACCATAGGAATTCGAAATTGTGTGCTTGTCGCCTAGATTTAGCTGCACTAAGCAGTCCTAGGTAGAGTCACCGTAGGCTATGCAGCGCCCGATGCTGGACCCTGATTACGTTGAGAGTTTAAGAGCGAATCCATGAAACACACCCTCTCGGTGCTGGTTGAAGACGAAGCCGGGGTACTGACCCGTATTGCCGGCTTATTTGCCCGCCGTGGTTTCAATATCGAAAGCCTTGCCGTTGGCCCCGCTGAGCAAAGCGGCGTTTCCCGGATCACCATGGTGGTCCCTGGCAACGATTCCGTCATCGAGCAAATCGTTAAACAGCTCTATAAACTTATTCACGTCCTAAAGGTCCAAGACATCACCGAAATTCCCTGCGTTGAGCGGGAGTTGATGTTGCTGAAGGTCAATGCCTCCAGCGCCACTCGCTCGGAAGTTATTGAACTCGCTCAAATTTTCCGCGCCCGCGTGGTCGATGTCGCCGAAGACTCACTCACTCTAGAAATTGTGGGCGATCCCGGAAAACTTGTAGCTTTGACCCGAATTCTCAATAAATTTGGCATTCGCGAAGTGGCTCGCACCGGCACGGTGGCTCTAACCCGTGAGTCGGGCGTTAACACCGAGTTTTTGAAAACAACGCAAAATCCGGATCGGGTGGCGCAACTGCCTTAGATGGCGATCGCCCACAATTCAATGCCCCAATTCAAGGCTGTGTAGTTTGTCCGCCATTATTCGCCAGAGCTAGTCCTCTGAGAATAATTTATGAAGCCTATAAGGACGTACAGCCTCACACGGTACAATCAAAAGCTGTCTAGCAAGGCCATCCGCAAAGAGTTTCCTTAAAACTGCGCTTGTTTTGCTGAGTGTGAATGCTGAGCTTGCAGAAACCGATCGCGGTTATTGAGTGCGCAGTATCTAGCGCCGACTAGCGCTGGACAACCTTGGCTCATCCCTATCATTAACTCCACCCCAACCCCGTTACGTTCTAAACCCAGTTACGAAGACTCCTATGATTCACGAAGTTTTCATGCCCGCCTTGAGTTCCACCATGACCGAAGGAAAAATCGTGTCGTGGGAAAAATCTCCCGGCGATAAGGTTGAAAAGGGCGAGACCATCCTGGTGGTGGAATCAGATAAGGCGGATATGGACGTGGAGTCCTTCAACGAAGGCTTTTTGGCGGCGATCGTCTCCGAAGCGGGTTCTTCGGTTGCTGTGGGTGAAACCATTGCGCTGATTGCAGAGACGGAAGCGGAAATTGCAGACGCCCAAGCCAAGGCTGGAAGTGGCGGCGGCAGTGCTGCTCCGGCTCCCGCTCCAGCACCAGCAGCACCAGCCCCCGTAGCAGCGGCTCCTGCGCCCGCCCCCGTAGCAGCAGCTCCGGCTCCAGCAGCGCCTGCCCCAGCTCCGGCAAAACCCAGCGGTCGCACGATCGCCTCCCCTCGAGCCAAGAAATTAGCCAAGCAGCTCAAGGTCGACCTAGGCACCATCGCAGGCACCGGTCCCCACGGTCGTATCATTGCCGCCGATGTGGAAGTGGCAGCCGGTAAGACCCCGACCCCTCCCGCTGCTGCTCCTGCGGCGATCGCCCCAGCTCCCGCAGCCCCGGCAGCTCAAGCGGCTCCCGCTGCCCCGGCACCGCTACCCGCAATGTCTAGCGAAGCCGTAGCCATGACCACCCTGCAAAAGGCAGTGGTCACCTCCATGGTCAGCAGCCTGGCGGTACCCACCTTCCAGGTCGGTTACACCATCACCACCGACAATTTGGATGCGCTGTACAAGCAGGTGAAATCCAATGGCGTCACCATGACGGCGCTGTTGGCAAAGGCAGTTGCCCTGACCCTGCGCAAGCACCCGGTGGTAAACGCAGCCTACGCCAACGATTCGACCCAGTATCGCAGCGATGTGAATGTGTCCGTTGCGGTGGCGATGCCGGACGGAGGACTGATTACCCCGGTTCTGCGCAATGCGGATCAAATCGATTTGTATTCCCTGTCCCGCAACTGGAAAGATTTGGTGAGCCGCGCCCGCAGCAAGCAGCTTCAGCCCGATGAGTACACAACGGGTACCTTTACGCTGTCGAACCTGGGCATGTTTGGGGTGGACCGATTCACCGCAATTTTGCCGCCGAACCAAGGGGCAATCCTGGCGATCGGTGCGTCTCGTCCCCAGGTAGTTGCCAGTGGCGACGGGCTGTTTGGAGTGAAACGCCAGATGCAGGTGAACTTAACGGCGGACCACCGAATTATCTACGGCGCTGATTCTGCTAGCTTCCTGAAGGATTTGGCGGACTTGATCGAAAATAATGCCCATTCGCTGACGCTGTAAAAGTCGCGGCTTAAATTTCGAAGTCAAGTTTCGAAGATTCCACCATAGCCCCTTTTCCTTGGGAGAGGGGCTCTTGATAGGGACGCGGGGCAGGTTTCACTGAACGATTTTTAGAATCAATTTTTAGAACAAATTTTTAACGTGGGGGTTGACGATGAAGGTAGCGATTACTGGGGCAACGGGTTTTGTGGGTCAGCGGCTGGTTAAACGGCTGACGGAAGCAAACCACAGTGTGGTGGTGCTGACGCGCAATGGCGATCGCGCTCGCCGGCTATTCCCCGCTGGCTTATTTCCCCAGTGTGACGTTGTTCCTTACACGCCCCTTAAGTCGGGAGATTGGCAAAGTGCCATTGATGGCTGTGATGGGGTTGTAAATCTGGCAGGGGCTCCCATTGCCGAAAGTCGCTGGACGGCGGATCGAAAGCGTGAAATTTTAGATAGTCGCCAAGCTGGAACCGAGAAAGTTGTGGAGGCGATCGCCCAAGCCAGCGCCCCCCCCAAAGTATTGGTTAATTCCTCGGCGATCGGCTACTACGGCACCAGCGAAACTGCCACCTTCGACGAGAACAGCCCCGCTGGCAACGACTTTCTAGCCGCCGTGTGTAAAAAGTGGGAAGCGGCAGCCCAAGCAGTCAGGAGTGACACGCGGCTGGTGATTATTCGCACGGGCATTGTGCTGGGCCAGGGCGGAGGTGCATTGGAAAAGCTGCTAATGCCATTCCGACTCTTCGCCGGTGGTCCGTTAGGCAGCGGTCGCCAGTGGTTTTCCTGGATTCATTTGGACGACATGGTTAGCCTCATTATTCAGGCCTTAACGGACGAGCAATTCAAAGGTGTTTATAACGGCACGGCGCCGAAGCCCGTGCGAATGACGGAATTCTGCAATGTAGTTGGTCAGGTTATGGGACGTCCATCATGGCTGCCGGTCCCCAGCTTTGCCCTAGAAGCACTGTTAGGAGATGCAGCCGCTGTGGTGCTGGAAGGGCAAGAGGTAATTCCTAAACGCACCTTAGAAACCGGCTTCTCCTATGAATATTCCAACGCCAAAAATGCCCTGACCCAGCTTTTAGACTGAATAAATCTCTCCTCTGCGGTGACTCGATTTAAGACTGGAAGCCCGAGAACCAGCGAAGGATTAGAGTCATTATTCACACAGCGGCAGCGGCGCA
>JBCCTE010000017.1:0-14556 GCA_039198915.1 Cyanobacteria bacterium P01_D01_bin.73
GGCAGGGGATTCACTGGATTCAACTGCTGCCGGAGTCGCAGGATTTGTTGGTCCCCTTGGAGGCGACGACGGCGATTGGAGCACCGACTGCAGTGATGGTGTCGGGGCTGAGCGATTTGGTGGCGTTGGATGAGACGCTGCGGTCAGCGAATCAGCTGCGCGATCGCTTTAAGAACCTGCCGTGTCCGGTGGTGTTATGGCTGTCGGATCGGGCGTTAGAGCGTTTTGTGAGGTTGGCTCCGGCGCTGAAAAGCTGGGCAGCAACGCCGGTAGGCGTGGAGGTTTCAGCGGATGAGTTGCTAACATTCCTGGGCGATCGCACGGCAGTAATTTTCCAGCAGGCGCTGATGGTCTCCGGAGGATACAGCCTGGAACTGCCGACAAGTGAGTTTCCTGTTCCGTCACAATATTTTCAGGAACTCATTGAGGCACGCCGGGAGTTAGCAGAATTAGGCGCTTCCTGCCCGCCCAGTTTGGAGGCGAACTGTTTGTTCGCCCTGGGGCTGGAGGCGTATCGCCGCAACGGGATTAGTGAGGCGCAAACGTTTTTTGGAGAGAGTGCCCGATTCTGGGAAAAGCTTGTTGAAAAGGGAGACCTTTCTGGGGGTGACTCTGGAGAGAGCAAGGAGGGTTCGGAGTCTGATCAAGGTGCTGGTCCGTGGGACGCTGGAAATCAGGCTATTGGTCGCTACTGTTTGGCGCAGTATTGGCTGGGGCGCTGTTGCTGTTGGTCTGATCCCTATCAGGGGCCCTTGGGGCGATCGCTGAAGTTGGGGACACAATTGGAACAACAATCGGAGTCGCAGGCTGCTGGTGCCAGTAAGGGCGCTAACCTGCGTGATGGGGAGGCTCGGGCACGGTGGGAGCAGACGGCGGCGATCTTTGAACGTGGGCTTGAGCATGTTAAGACGCACCCTCGCCAGGACTGGGTAGATCGCTTTCTGGTTGGACCGTTGGGGGAATGTTTGCTGGCGCTGCGGAAGTGGGGGCAGCTGTCGGATTTGATTGGCAGTGGTTTGATCCGTCATCGCCAGTCGCGGCGGGGGCTGGAGATCGCTCGGGATTATCGGCTTCTGGGAGAGATTGCTCTGTCGCGGGCGAAGTGGAGTGAAGCGGAAAAAATGTTTAAGCGGGCGTTGGGGAGCCTGGCGCAGACGCTGTTTGGGGATTCGGCAAGTTTTGCGCTTTGGCCAGATCGATCGCCGGATCGCATTCGCCTAGGAAATTGGTCGGTGCCGTCGGATATTGCAGTGCGACGGGGAATTTATTTGTGGCGGCTGGCGGTGGCGCAGTGGCAAGCACGACAGGGACCGTTGGCGATCGAATCGCTAATATGGGCGCGGCGGATTTTGGAGGGGCTGCCGGGAAGTGAGGAGCCGCTGTTAGCGGTATTGACCCTACTGCAAGAGGTCTATTTTGCGCAGCGTTTGTATCTGTCGGCGTTTCGGACGAAGCAGGATTTGCGACTGGTGCAGCATCGGTTCGGGCGTCTGGCATTTGTGGGACCGAAGCCTTTGGAGCCCTACGGTACTGAGGGAAATGAGTCGTTCAATGATGGCATTAGCCCCTACGGCGTTGAGCGCAATGGCGCTGGGAAGGGTAGTAATGGCGCGAGGAATAGCGCAAAAAATGGTGCGAAGACTGCTGTGGGTATTTCCCCGGAGCTTCAGTCGTCGGGGCGATCGCTGGATGTGAAGCATTTGATTCAGCGGCTGGGGCGTAACGATCACCCGCTGACGGTGGTTCACGGTCAGTCGGGGGTGGGGAAAAGTTCGATTATTCGTGCGGGGTTGGTGCCGGAGTTGCAGCAGCGGACGGTGGGCGATCGCGATGCGGTGCCGGTGGTGGTAGACCGCTACACGGATTGGATTATGACCCTGGCGAAGGCGCTGGAGGTATCTGGTCCTTGGGAGTCTCAGGTGCAGCGATCGCCTCAGCAGCAACTTCCCCAGCCCGCAGCGGCGTTGAAGTCGCTGTTGCCGTCGAGTTTGGTGGCGGAGGCGGCGGTAATTGCGGCGGCGAAGGTGCGGCGACCGTTGGGGGCGATTCGACCCAAGCTCAACCTGATGGATCGCTGGTCCCAGTGGGAGGACCTGTCGTTGTCGGGGGAGACGGAGTCGCCGGCGTTGGGCTTGAATGGTGCCCTGGCGCAGATGATTTTGAACAAAATCGTGGAGCGGCTGCGCTACAACGGTGAACACCAGCGGCTGACGGTGTTGATTTTTGACCAGTTTGAGGATTTCTTCCTCACCTGGCCCCGCTATCGCGATCGCCAACTGGGCTTTGAATTTTTGCGTGACTGCCTCAATTTGCCCTACGTGAAGCTAATTTTCTCGGTGCGGGAAGATTATCTACACCTGTTGCTGGACTGGGAGCGGGTGATGGTGCTGGACGCTATTGATAACAACGTCCTGGATCGGCAGGTACGCTACGGCATCAATGAATTTTCCACCGACGATGCGATCGCCACGGTTAATAGCCTGGTGGGGCGATCACAGTTTTCCTTAGAGCCGGATTTGGTGGAGGCGCTGGTTAAGGATTTGGGCGCAGAGTCGGGACAGGTTAATCCCATTGAGCTACAGCTAGTGGGGGCGCAGCTACAAACCGACGGCATTACCACTTTGGAGGCGTATGAGCAGTATTACGGCTCAAAAAATCAGGTAGTGGAGCGCTACTTGCAGAACACGATTCAGGACTGTGGTGACCAAGGTGAGGCGATCGCCTGGCAGGTGCTCTTTTTGCTGACGGCGGAAAACGGGACTCGTCCCCTGAAAAATCGCTCGGAGCTGGAGGAGGAAATGGGCATCACCGGCGAAAAGCTGGACACGGTGCTGCAAATCCTAGAAGGGGCGGGCTTGATCACGGTATTCCGCGACCAGGCGAGCTGGCTTTATCAGCTAGTGCACGATTACTTGATTAGCTACATTCGCCAGCAGCGCCAGGCCACCGAACAGGCTCAGTTCCGCCTGACTCAATCCCAGCTCAACCGCGTTTTGCGCAAGCGGGTGCGGGAGCTGTACGGAGCCGGGGCGGTGCTGGTGATGCTGCTGATTTCGTCGACGGGGCTGGCCTTTACGGCGGCGGCGGGTAAAACAGAGGCGGAAATTCAGGCGATGACTGCCAACGCTGAGTTTTTGATGGGCAATAGCGGGCAGTCCTTTGAGGCGATGGGACGGACGCTAACGGCGTGGCAGCGTTTTCAGGATCGTAAATGGTCACTGTGGGGCAACCCGGCGGCGCTGGCCCGAAGTGAGCTGCACCTGGCGACCACGCTGGGACAGGCGCTGGTGCGTAGCCGCGAATTTAACCGCCTGGAGAGTCATACCAATATTGTGTGGGCGATCGCCCATAGTCCCACCCAGCGACATTTTGCATCCTCCAGCACCGATGGCACCGTGCGGCTGTGGCACAACAGCGGTCAACCGGTTCTTCACAAACAGGGCGAGAAGAAAGGCACGCCGTGGATTTGGCAGCAGGACAGCAGTGCCGGCAGCATCGCATTTCATCCCAACGGCTCGGCGATCGCGGTGACGGATAACGGCACAGAACCGGTGGTGACCGTGGTGAATTTGGACGGGGAAGCGATCGCGACGCTGCGGGGGCATACCGACACGATTTACAACGTTGCCTACGATCCCAAGGGGCAGTTTATTGCCACCGCCAGCGCCGATAAAACTGTGCGGCTGTGGACAACGGCGGGGGAATTTGTGCGGGAAATCAAGGGGCATACTGCAGCGGTGGAGGCGGTGACCTTCAGCCCCGATGGTCAAACTTTGGCGACGGCGAGCGATGACAAAACCGTTCGGCTGTGGTCCGCTGCTGGTCAAGAGCTACGGAAGTTCACCGGCCACAAGGACTGGGTGTTTAGCGTGGACTTTAGCCCCGATGGCAAAACTCTGGCTAGCGGTAGCTATGACGGCACGGCGAAGCTGTGGTCCCTATCCGGCGGCAAACCAGATGACAAATTCGAGAAGGCGCTAGACGAAGAACTGGGCGGAAAACCTGGCGAACAACGCAGCAAGCCCATTACTTTGACGGGCCATGGCGATCGCGTTTTCTCCGTAAAATTCAGTCCCGATGGTCAGACCCTAGCCAGCACCAGCGAAGACAAAACCATCAGGACTTGGTCCCGCGATGGTAAGCCACTGCAAACTTTCACGGGGCATACAGACCTGGTGACCAGCGTGGCGTTTAGCCCCGACGGCTCCGGGTTGATTAGTGCCAGCTATGACACCACCGTGCGCCTGTGGCAGCTCCAGTCTCCGATGCCCAACCAGCAGCGTCATAGCGATCGCATCTACGGTATGGATATCAGCCCCGATGGCGATCATATCGTCACCGGCTCGGTGGATGGCGAAATCAAGCTGATGCTGCGGGGGGGAACTCTGGATCGCATTCTGAGTCCGGCGGGCAGCCAGGAGACGCGGGGGATCCACGACGTGGTGTTCCATCCGGGGAGTCGAATCCTGGCGATGGTGGGCGAGCAAAGCGGGGCACAGTTTTGGTCAATTCAGGGCGATCGCCTGCGCAACTTTGGTATTCGCTGCGAGGGGGGTGACCAGGGCTGTGATCGCGCCAGCACTGATAAAATCGCGTCCACCAGTGTTGCGTTTGATCCCAGTGGGGAGCGGGTGGCGATTGCCTACGAAGATGGGGCGATCGGGCTGTGGACCATCGACGGTAACTACATCCAGGCATTAGAGGGACCAGCCCCTGAACAGCAAGTTTCAAACCAAGAAAATCAGGACCAACCCGCCCTAAAAATCAACCGCGTTCTGTTCAGCCCCGATGGTCAACATATCGCCGCCGCCAGCAACAATGGCGCTATCTATCTATGGAACGGCGACGGTCTCTTCCTTCGCCACATCACGGGGCATACCAACTATGTTTCCGATATTGCGTTTAGCGCTGACAGCCAGCGTTTGGCATCGGCGGGCGGCGATAAAATTGCGTACATTTGGGACCTAAACGGCAGAGCGCTGCGCCAGCTCCCCCACATCGACGCCGTAACCCGCATCCATTACCATCCCTCCGGCGAACTGCTGGCCACCGGCTCCTGGGATGGCTTGATTACCCTGTGGAGCAGCGATGGTAGCCAAATCAAGCAAATCAAAGATCACGGCGACGGCATTGGCAGCGTTAAATTTAGCGCCGATGGTGAGTGGCTAAGCTCCGCAGGCTACGACGAAATCGCTATCTTCCGTCATCTCGACACTTCAGAGCTGGTGCGCCGTAGCTGTTTCTGGCTCAAGGACTATCTCGACAGCCAAAAGAACGCCTCACAGAGCAGACCCCATCCTCTCTACGAAATCTGTGAAAGTAACTATGGCATCGGCAATATTTTCACCGACTCGTCCCAATAGCTCTGAGCCCAACCGCGCGAAAGCTCCAATAACTCGCTAGAATTTCTGTACTCTAATAGAAATAACTCGCGCGCGTTTCAACTTCCCATGGCTGCTGCAACTGATGTAACTTTCCAAGACGAATTCGATGTGGTGGTGGTGGGAGCTGGCCATGCAGGATGCGAGGCGGCGTTGGCGTCGGCTCGGCTCGGTTGCAAAACCATGCTGATTACGTTGAATTTGGACAAGATTGCTTGGCAGCCTTGCAACCCAGCGGTAGGCGGACCGGCGAAGTCTCAGCTAGTGCACGAAGTGGATGCGCTGGGTGGAGAGATGGGAAAAATTAGTGATCGCACCTATTTGCAAAAGCGGGTGTTGAACGCGTCGCGGGGACCGGCAGTGTGGGCATTGCGGGCGCAAACGGATAAGCGTGAGTATGCCGCTGAGATGAAGACGGTGGTGGAGAACCAGCCCAATCTCAGCCTGCGGGAAGGGATGGTGACGGATTTGGTGCTGGGCGCTAACGATGAGGTGGTTGGCGTTGAGACTTATTTTGGGGTGGCGTTTGGGTGTAAGGCAGTTGTGCTGACCACCGGTACGTTTTTGGGTGGTGTGATTTGGGTGGGCGATCGCTCCATGGCGGCGGGGCGGGCTGGGGAGTTTGCTGCCACCGGATTGACGGAGACGTTGAAGAATTTAGGCTTTGAGTGCGATCGCCTAAAAACCGGAACCCCCGCTCGAGTGGATCGTCGATCCGTGAATTTCGATGTAATGGAATCCCAGCCGCCGGATCCTGAGCAGCGCTGGTTTAGCTTCGACCCGGCGGCCCATGTGGAGCGAGAGCAAATGAACTGTCATTTGACGCGCACTACGGCAGAAACCCATCAAATTATTCGCGATAATCTACATCTGTCGCCGGTTTATGGGGGCTGGGTAGATGCGAAGGGACCGCGTTATTGCCCTAGCATTGAAGACAAAATCGTTCGATTTGCGGATAAGGCATCCCACCAAATTTTTATTGAGCCGGAGGGGCGGGATACGCCGGAGCTTTATATCCAAGGCTTTTCCACCGGACTGCCGGAGCGACTACAGCTACAGATGTTGCGCACTCTCCCCGGTATGGAAGAATGCGTGATGCTGCGCCCAGCCTACGCGGTGGAATATGACTACATCCCCGCCACCCAGTGTTATCCCACCATGATGACCAAGCGGTTGGCAGGACTGTTTTGTGCGGGGCAAATTAACGGCACCACCGGCTATGAGGAGGCAGCGGCTCAAGGTTTGGTGGCAGGCGTTAATGCGGCAAGGCTGGCTCGGGGAGAAGAACCGGTGATTTTGCCTCGGGAAAGCAGCTACATCGGCACCCTGCTGGACGACCTTTGCACCAAGGAACTGCGGGAGCCCTACCGAATGCTTACATCCCGATCTGAATATCGCCTAATTCTGCGGGCAGATAATGCCGATCGCCGGCTGACCCCCATCGGTCGAGATATCGGGCTAATCGATGACGATCGCTGGCAACTATTCCAAACCAAGCAAGCCAATATCGCTGCCGAACAGGAGCGTTTGCAAACCACTCGGGTTAAGGAACACGATGCGATCGCCCCGGACCTCGTCGCCTTAACAGAGGCAAAGATCAAAGGCTCAATTACCCTGGCAGAGCTGCTGCGGCGACCAGGTTTCCATCACGCTGACCTGGCAAAATTTGGGCTAGGGGCAGAGGATTTGGCGCGGGAAGAAACGGAAGGCGCAGAGATTGAGATTAAGTACGCGGGCTATATTCAGCGGCAGCAAAAGCAAATTAAAAACGTTGCGAAGCAGGAAAATCGCCCTCTGTCAGAGGATCTCGACTACCACGCCATTGACACCCTCTCGAAGGAATCCCGCGAGAAGTTAGCAAAGGTAAAACCTCTAACGGTGGGGCAGGCAAGCCGGATCGGGGGCGTTAATCCGGCGGATATCAACGCACTGCTGATTTACCTAGAAGTGCGCGATCGCCAACCCACCCCCGTCTCCTAGAAGAGTTCTAAAACCGTCACGGCCACTGCTTCCAGCTATCGTCCCAAAACTGGTCGATATCAGCTTTGAACGTGGTCAGACAGGACTGATCCAGGTAGAACATATGCCCCGCTTCGTAGTAGGTAGTGCGCACATTCTCCCGTAGGCTTGCGTCCAGATTCATATGGGAAATCATGTAGTCCGTCGCAAAGTGGGGCGTCGCCAAGTCGTAGTATCCCTGCGCCACCAGCACTTTCATAAACGGATTCTTGGCGATCGCATCCCGAAGCTCAGCGGCGGTGGTGGGCAGCTCGCCATTTTCCCACTGCCAAATGCTGTTCACCTTAAAACTCAGCACGTCGTAATTCAGGTCAGTTTTGATGCCTAAATGCCGCCGCGCATAGTCATTAAAGGTGCTGGTAAAGGGCGATTGGATGGCATAAAAGGTGGGATCGAACTCAGGATATTCCGTAACGGTGAGGGTTTCGATGCCCTTGTAGCGGGAGTCAAAGCGACCGATATTGCGTTTTTCCGTGCGGAATAATTCCTTGCAAAAACGGGAAATATCGATGCGCAAATTGGACCCCAACACAAATTCCTTATCCAGCCCCGTATAGCGAGCCAGGGTTGTGGCGGTGGTGTCGCGATCGCTATCCGACAGGCGATCGCCCTGCATTAGCGCAAAGGTTAGTTCCCGCTCCGACCAGGCTTCCACTTCCGCGAGAAATTCCTTGAGCGATCGCCCCTGCAATTCGGAATC
The DNA here is from genome assembly GCA_039198915.1 of Cyanobacteria bacterium P01_D01_bin.73. Taxonomy (GTDB): domain Bacteria; phylum Cyanobacteriota; class Cyanobacteriia; order CACIAM-69d; family CACIAM-69d; genus CALGDE01. The sequence goes on from JBCCTE010000017.1 coordinate 8,101, forward strand.
CAGCTTCTGGTGATACCAAGCTGACGCCGCGTAAGTAGGCACAAACAGCGGGAACGGCAAATCGTCGCTTCGGAGGAAAAAGACAGCGCGCAAATCCAAGGCGCTAGAAATCAAAATAATGCCGTTGAAATTAATTCCTTTTTCCACCAGGTGACCGGCCAGTCCGGCAGCGCGGGTGGTGCCATAGCTTTCCCCTGCCAAATACAGCGGCGACGACCACCGTTCATAGCGGGTTAAATAGAGGCGAATAAATTCCCCAACGGACTCCAGATCGCCCTTGTAACTCCAAAATTTCTTATCTTTCTCCTCGCTGACTGCCCGGCTGTAGCCCGTGCCCACCGGGTCAATAAACACCAAATCGGCGCGGTCCAGCCAGGTGTGGGGATTATCCTCCAGTCGAAACGGCGGCGGCGGTTGCCAACCCTCCGGCTCCATCACCACCTTCTTTGGACCCAACGCCCCCAAATGCAGCCACACCGACGCCGAGCCAGGTCCACCATTAAACGCAAACACCAACGGTCGAGACTCTGCCGGTTGATCCTTAAGCGTGTAGGCGGTAAAAAAGATCTCCGCTTCCACCTCACCAAATTCATCCGTCAGCGGCATTGAGCCAGTGCAGGATTCATAGTGCAGCGTTTTTTCACCAATGGTTAGTTCATGGGCGATCGCCACCGGCTCAATTCCCAAAAGCTGCCGCTTCTTCTCCCCAGGTTTACCACCTCCTTTATTCGCCTCAGCCCCACCAGATTTTGCTGCTTCTGGGGTGGAGGATTCAGAGGGTGATTTTTCTTCCGACATAGCCTGTTCTTGAGTTGCCATAACTACTGTAAATTAACCGTTTTAGGGATTGTTACACTAAACCGCTGCGGCAATGGTGAGGCAAGACATATCCAAGACTAGCAGGGCATTAAAGTAACCAAAACTCAGTAAAAACAACACTAAAAATAAAGGATTTTGAGGTCTATCTTGCTCGACTCTTAGCATTGAACTATCGGGATGTTGACGCCCATGATCGCGATCGCCGCACAGGGTCGCCGGGTAAAACTCTATTCCCATCCTGCCTATCGCCATGAATGCTCAAACCCTCGCCAATGTGTTCCATATGACAGACCGCGTCTGGAAACACCACACCAACCCCTGGAGCGTCTGGACTCGATACACCGGACTGCCGCTAATTGCGATCGCCCTATGGAGCCGCGTTTGGCTAGGCTGGCTGGCGATCGCCCCTTTTGCCGCAGTGATCCTATGGATTTGGCTTAACCCTCGCATCTTCCCCAAGCCCGCCACCACAAAACACTGGGCATCGAAAGCAGTCCTCGGCGAACGAGTATGGCTTAACCAAAAACAGATCCCTATCCCTCGGCATCATCAGCCTCTAATCCGCTTTACCAACACCGTTAGTGCTATCGGAGCGGCGATCGCCCTATGGGGAATTACTACCCTCAGCCTTTGGCCCACAATCCTCGGTATCTCCTGGGTCATCCTCGGTAAGACTTGGTTTATGGATCGCATGGTGTGGCTTTACGACGAAATGAAAGATCGCGACTTCACTTACCGCAGTTGGTTGTATTAAAGGTTTGGCGCAATCTTTAAAGAAGCTGAAGAATTTAGGGGTGATCGCCACCATCAAATTGCCCCTAAATTCGACCAAAAGTGTTCACATGGAACATTAGCGTCGTATATTGTTTCAGAATATTTCGAAAATGCTGTCATGACTGCATGCCATCTTGACAGTCACGGATAGCGTCGTTACCTTGAGAGCCATACCCGGGTAGTTAACTTCAAGTTATGCAAGACAAGCAAAAAGTCACGCTCTATTTACCCCAACAACTGCATCACCAACTTAAGATTCGGTCTGCGGTTGATCTGGAACCCATGTCTTCGATGGTCGAGCGCGCCTTAGCCTTTTACCTGGAACACTCCGACGTTGTGGACCAGCACAGTGAGCCCTTAGGGCAAACCCATCGGGTTTACAGCTGTCCTGATTGTGAGTCCACATCGGTTATTCGCGATGGTGAGTTAGTCAGTTTGAGTTCATCATCTAGTTTTCTGGATGACGACAGCCTGTCAATTGGGCGAGCTGCTTCTCTCCACCAATCCAGTTTGTCCGCTGAAGTGCCAGAATCTGAAGCTCCGAATTCCGGGACTCCAGATTCTGAAACTCCAGATCCAGAGGCTTTGGTGACCTGCTAGGTCCGGTCTGAAGCTTAATAGTGATTTGTCGGCGCGAGTTTGGCGATCCTAGGGCGAGTGTGTTGCCGTCCATCCCACTTAGGCATCCCCGTTATGCAAGAAGAACTTAGTATCCTTCTTCAGGCTGAATATCCGTTGATCTACCTCATGACCTATGAGGAGGAGCGGAGCGAGCGGGCCCTTGCCAAGCTCATTCGGTCTGATTCAAGTTCGCGCCGCATCTATAGCTGGACCATGACTCGGGGGCTGCTGGAGTATGGCAAGCCTCAAACGTCTGCCCAACGCAATACGTTGGCCCCTGAAATTGCCCTGGAATGGATTGTTCGCCAGGAGGAGCCGGGTGTTTATGTCCTCAAAGATTTTCACCATTGGATTACGTCTCCAGGGGTGATTCGCTGGATGCGCGATGCGATCGCCAGTTTTAAGCGAACAAAAAAGACAATTATTTTGATGTCCCCGGTCTTTGAAATGCCGGCGGAGTTGGAGAAGGAAGTTGTTGTTCTTGACTTCCCCTTGCCTAGTGTGGACGAGCTGGACCAGGTTCTTTCGACTCAGCTTGGTCGGCATCGCACTCAATCCCTATCGCCTCAGGGACGTGAAAAGTTATTGAAGGCGGCGCTGGGATTAACCCATGACGAGGCAGAGAAGGTTTACCGCAAAGCCTATGCGACAGCGGGTAAGCTGACGGAGGCAGAAGTCGAGGTGGTGCTGTCGGAGAAGAAGCAGCTTATCCGCCGTAATGGAATCTTGGAATTTATGGAGCCGGACGAAACCATTGACGGCGTCGGTGGTTTGGATGAGCTAAAGCGTTGGCTAACCCAGCGGTCTAATGCTTTTAGCGATCGCGCCCGTCAGTATGGCTTGCCCCAGCCCAAGGGAATGTTGATCCTTGGCGTCCCCGGTTGCGGTAAATCGCTAATTGCTAAGACTACGTCTCGCCTGTGGGGTTTGCCCCTCTTGCGGCTAGATATGGGACGGGTTTATGACGGTTCCACGGTGGGGCGATCAGAGAAGAATTTGCGGGATGCCCTGAAAACCGCCGAATCGATTTCTCCCGCCATTTTATTTATTGATGAAATGGATAAAGCCTTTGCTGGGGGCGCTGGATCGTCTGATTCTGATGGAGGCACCTCCAGCCGTATTTTTGGTTCGTTCTTGACCTGGATGCAGGAAAAAGAATCTCCGGTGTTTGTGATGGCAACGGCGAATCGCGTCGAGCGACTGCCGGGAGAGTTTCTGCGGAAGGGGCGCTTTGACGAAATTTTCTTCGTTGACCTGCCCACCGTTGAAGAGCGAATCGAAATTTTCAATATTCACCTTAGAAAGCGCCGTCCCGAGCTATCGCGTTTTGATAGCGACCAACTAGCCAAAATGGCTGATGGATTTTCCGGGGCGGAAATTGAGCAGGCGCTGATTGCAGCAATGTACGACGCGTTTTCTCAGGACCGTGAATTCACGCAGCTGGATATCATTGCTGCCCTGAAGTCCACGATGCCCCTTTCTAAGACCATGACCGAACAGGTCACTGCGCTGCGAGATTGGGCACGGCAGCGAGCCCGACCGGCGGCGGCTTCCGTGGCGGACTATATCCGTCAGGAATGGTAACAAGCTTCTCCTGTTTCCCGCAGGAGGATACGTCAGGTTATTCACTGAGGAACGTTATACGACACTCCCATTTAATGCCTGGCATCTTTCCCAAACGGGGTTTGTGCTTGATGGTTCTGTTAGTTGGAGCAATTAGTTAAAACCGCTGGCTAGAACAGTTGGTTGTCCCTATTTTGTTTGATTGACTGGCGATCGCCCCAACCCCACTTAACTTTCCCAACCAGTGCGCTCAGCACCCAACTAAGCCACTGACTTAAACTTGCAATCCTTTTAGGAGAATCGCACAATGTCACACTTTAGTACCCTACGCACCAAGATTACTGATGTTGCTGTTTTGAAGTCTTCCCTACAAGACTTGGGCATGCAAACTAAGGAAAACTCTGATATTCGTGGCTATAACGGCCAGCATTTGCGGGCTGATTTGGTTGCCGTCTTGGATGGTGATTATGACTTGGGATGGTCCCGCAATGCTGATGGTTCCTACGATTTGATCGCGGATCTGTGGGGCGTTGCTAAGAAGCATAATCAAACTGAGTTGATTAACTCCATCAACCAGAAGTACGCCATCAACAAGACCTTGATTGAGGCGAAGCGCCCCGGTTTGCAGAATGCTCACGTCAAGCTTGTTGCGCAAAAGTAGCAACCTTGGTGCTAAGTCTACGTTCTTGCAACCTATGCATTAGAACTCATCGCGTCTTGTCTCGTATTGTGACGGCTGACCTCCCTCGGTTAGCCGTTTTTTATTGCCGTTTCTAGCGGCTATTTCTTTCAGTGGTGCGGTTGAGCTTTGCGGTCATTATCCGGATTTACATCGAGATGTGACGTAGGGTCGACGATCTTAGAAAAGTCAGAATAAACTCAATATATGAGTCCTTATTGATACACCAATACTCTGGTGGATTGAGGGCTTCATTTTTTTTAGCCGGTTTCTTAAATCAGAAAAATCTGGCTTTAAATTGCCTTTTCTAGATTGCAGTGTGACCACGTACTAAGGGTGCGATCGCGGCATTCTTTTAACCGTTTTATAACCGTTACTAATGAGGATCCATGCCGCTTCTTCGAGTTAAACAACCAACAATTTTTAAAATTTCTGACGCCCAATCCTTCATGCTTCCTCCTACCGATAAACTCAGCATTCGAGGAGGAGAACTGTGGGCATCGGAGGTGGTCGACAGCGGTAACCATTATCGGGTGCAACTCCAGGAAGATCTGGGGGGACGTAAGCAATGGTTCGTTTTCAAAGGTCATGCAGAGGTGTCCTATCAGGATCCTCCAGAAGTTTTGTATCCTCCTAGCAGTCAGACCTTAGGTACTCGCAGCTTAGATGGAAATGGCGCTGGCAGTGAAGACAATGATGACGAACAAAGTTTGACCATTGTTGTTATTAAAGACACTATTTTTAAAGCTAAGCCAGAGGATTCTTCGACGCTGCCCGATGACGAAAAAATCTCGGTTGCGGAGGGAGAATACACAATTAAACAGGTGGAAGACGAAGGATCCCACGTCAAAGTTTATTTGCTAGATCCTTTGGATAACCGCATTGAGTGGTTTGTCTTTAAGGGGCATTTAGATTTGGTGAATTTGCCCACCTATGCCCCGCCAAATGATGAACCAGAGCCTGTTATTAAGCCTGAGGTTGAGATTCTTCGCAACACCGTTTTTAAAACCAAGCCAATTCAATCGTCTGACCTGGCGGAAAACGAAAAGGTGATGGTTGCTCCGGGCTCATTTTTAATCTCTGCAGCAAAGTCGGACGGTAAGCATTATATGCTGACGCTGGTGGATAGCCTGGAGGATCGGACGGAATGGTATGCCTTTGGCGAGCATATTAAGTTTGAAAATGCCGATGAACTGCTGGAGAAAGGGAAGGCAGCAAAGGAGTCGGAGCAGGCACAGAAAGAGGCTAAGAAGCCTGAGCCTGAGACTGTTGCTCCCCCGCGCGATCGCGGTCGGATGATTAACATTCCCGGCTATGGTCAGGTGGGCACTAACGACTTGATTATTCCTGGGGGGCATTTTACCTGGGGCGAGGCGACAAAGGGCGGCAGCCGCATCCCGGTGGATACCAGCATTTCCCGAAATATCGTCAAAATGGCGAAGCGTATGGAGGAAGTGCGTGCCAAGGTGGGCAATCGCTCGATTTCAGTTACGAGTTGGTATCGCCCTCCGGCAGTAAATCGCGCAGTTGGTGGCGCTAGCCGGTCAACTCACCTAAGCGGTCACGGCGTTGACTTCAATGTTAGTGGTCTGTCTCCGCGATCAGTACAGCGAATCCTGGATCCCTGGTGGAGCGGCGGCTTGGGTTACGGTCGCACGTTCACCCACCTGGACAATCGTGGTTACCGCGCCCGCTGGAATTACTAGGGGCGGCCGTTAATTTAAGCTCCAGCTACCTCCACTGTGGGGCGATCGCGTTTTGTGTAGATTCTCATCCCCAGTTAGCCCTGGGGATTTTTTGCGTAGGGCGATCGCATCACAGCAGAAAAAAACAATCAATCACCAGTCTGTTGCCCAATTGGCGACAGTTAAATGCCCTCAAAGCGAGACAATCCTGACAAAATATACTTATTGAATCACTTAAAGAGACAGTCAACTGTCGCTGAAGGATTATTAGGAGCAGAATTATGGGGTTGTTGGTTGAAGGGGTTTGGCGTGATA
>JBCCTE010000018.1:0-14459 GCA_039198915.1 Cyanobacteria bacterium P01_D01_bin.73
ACATGAGCTTTTGCCTGCATTTTTCATGTAATGGGTTTTTCAAGGATTTAGACCTTCAAAATAGATTGGCGCCATAAAATTATTAGTTCCGTCTATATTTTGGAGAAATTTAATTCTTTAGTCCAAGCAGTAAAACCTAAAATTCATCATTTTTACGTCATCGAAAGTCACTCAAAGACCATTTAGGTCCTTATCCTCAATCCTTAAACGAACAAAATCAGCAAGCTAGTCCAAAAATAGTTAATCTAATATTACTCAGTATAGGCGGTAGAATTTACTTGACTCGTTACTTTTGATTTCTTTTTCCAGAGATTGAATTGTCAACATTTATCTTGGGCTAAGATAGCCAGACGAATGGCTTACTCCTAATACGGTTAGGTAATCGATACTGCTTTTTCCGTGGTTATTTCCGTCGTCAATTAAACACATCTCTTTGCCATGTCCTCAGAGTCAGATCGGTCAGTGGTGCCGATGGATGCCGATGATGCTGTGCCCCTTAAGAAGGGGGGTGGGAATGGTGCAAGTTCCCCGGAAACGGACGCAGCGATCGCCCCAGTCCCTCAAGGCTTAGCCCCCAATCTTGATCCGAAGGAAGCCCAGCCCATTGATCCGAGTCAAAGTCAAGTTGCGGGCGAGGATCTGACGGTTACAGAGACATCTGCCGAACCCCGACGGACGTTTGTTAATCCTCGGGGCAGTGGGTTGAAGTTTGGTCCGCTGATTGGGATGGGGATGGTGGCGATCGCCGGTTTCGTGGGCTGGAAGGTCTATGACCGGCTGAATCAGTCAGCGGTGGAACCTGTTGCGGAGGAAGAAGCGCCTCAGCAGCCCACTCGGCGGCTGGCAGTGCGGGTGGTGACAGCGCAGCGAGGGTTGGCGGAACAGTGGCTTTTTGACGAGGGGGTAGTTTGGCCGGTGAATCGGCGGGTGCTGAATTTCCAGGCGGATGGGGATATTACTTACGTTGCCAATATCAATGGGGTCCCACTTCGGGAGGGCGATCGCGTTACCCGGGGCCAGCTTTTGGCAACCATCGACAGCCGTCGCCAGGCATCCCAGATTACAACGGCCAATGCGGATATTCAGGTAGCGGTTAATCAGCGAAGACAGGCACAGTCGAATCGCCTGAAAGCGCAAACATCAATTACGAAAGCGGAATCGGATTTGGAGCTGGCTCGGTCGGAACTGCGGCGCAATCAAGAGCTATTCAGTCAGGGGGTGATTGCGGAAAACGAAATTGACGTTAAGCGCAACCAGGTTGACCAGGCTCAGGCGGCACTGGCGTCAGCAAAGCAGGATTTGCGCACCTCTTTGGAGGAAGTTAAGTCGGCGGATTCTCAGGTGACAGCCGCGCGGGCACGGCTAAGCCAAGAGGCGGTGGATTTTGAAGATACGCGGTTGGTGGCTCCCATCTCCGGGGTGGTGGCCTATATCAATATTCGCCAGGGGGAGTATTGGAGCACGCGGTATCTCGATACCAGTAGCGTCCAGCGGGTGACGGAAACTGCGCCGATTGTACTGATGGATGCCAATTCCTTTGAAGCGGTGCTGGAGGTGCAAAGCATCGCGGCGGAGGCGATTCGACCGGGGCAGCGGGTGTATGCGGTTTTGGAGGACGAGGTGAGTTCAGCCCAGGCGGCGGGGGTGCAGCAGGCGGGGCTTTTAAAACTGGCTCAGAAGCGGGGCAGTATTGGGCGGATTTTTTCTGTGAGTCCGTCCCAGTCGCCGGGCGATCGCGGCACTCGGGTTTCGATTCGCGGGTTTCAGCGTCCTGAGCGATTGAAAGTGGGCGGTCGAGTGTATGCCTGGGTGTCCACGGCGTCTAAGCCTGGAGCAGTGATGGTGCCGCTGGGATCGCTGATTGTGCGGGATCAAGACCATTTTGCCTTCGTGTTGAAGGACGATGGGACCGTGGAGCGGCGGGAAGTGCAGCTGGGTATTGAGGGGCTGTCGGGGGTGGAAGTCTTGTCGGGGATTAATGCCGGCGATCAGGTAGTGATCGAGGGACAAAATCGATTGGTGACTGGAACTCCTGTGGAAGTGATTGAGCGCGATGCTGCCAGTCAGGGGGGACGCTAGTTATGAAAACTGATGATCGGCAGGTGGGTGGTCAGGATTTTGATAACCAGCGAACTAATGGGCAGCAGTTAGAGGGGCAGAGATCGTCCTCCTCTCCCGAAGAATTAGCATCGCCTCAGTCAAACGGTCATAGCCCAACCAGTGCTGACCATGCAGGGCATGAGCCGATGGAGCCGGTACCGGGCTGGATGAGCTTCTTTTTTACACGGCAAATTTTCGCGATTCTGCTGTGTTTTTTGATGACCATGGGCGGCATTATGGGCTACTTCTCTATGGTGAAAGAGGGGGAGCCAGAGATTAATATTGCCCGCGCTTCCATCACCACCACCTGGGGAGGCACCGACGCGGAGACCATTGAAAATCAGGTCACCGACAAGCTCGAAGAGGAAATCAAAAGCCTGCAAGGGCTCGACGATTTCACCAGCGCTACCTTTAATTCGTTTTCCATCATTAACGTTGCGTTCAAAGCAGAAGCGCCCGTTGCCGAGTCCATCCAACAGCTACGCAGCAAAGTAGACAACGCGGATTCGGAAATGCCGCCGGAGTCTACGGGGCGCGAGCAAACGGAATTTGAACAGGTGTCACAACAGGATGCGCCGATTTTATCCATGGCGCTGGCGGGGGATGGCTTGGATATGGCCTTGTTTAGCAAGGCGGCAAAGGCGATCCAGGAGGATCTAGAGTCGGTTAAAAATGTGCGGGAGGTGAATCTGGCGGGGGAGCGCGAGGAGGTCATTCACGTACAGATGATTCCCAGCCGACTCACCAGCTTGGGGATTTCGGCGACCCAGGTAGCTAATGCGATCCAAGGGGGGAATAGCGATCGCTCCTGGGACCTGGTGCGAGATGACGAAATTGGGGCTCAGGTCCGGCTCTACGGGCGATTCCGCACCCTGGAAGATTTGCGCAGTTTGCCGGTGGCTCGCCTAACCGATAGCCGCGTGGTGCGATTGCGGGAAGTAGCAGAGGTGTTTCGCGGGCTGGAGCGAGAGGAAAAGCGGGCGGCATTGAGCTGGCAAGGGGAGCCCTTTAAACCCACCATCAGCGTAGATGTGGTGAAGGTGGCGGGAAGCGACACCATTCAGGTCATTGACGATGTGCTGCTGCGGATGGAGGATTTACAGCAGGATCCCGACGTGTGGCCCTTCGGTATGGAATATGAGGTGCTCACCAGCAATGCGGGCACCATCAACGATGAGCTGAGCAACCTGGGATCCAACGTTTGGCAGGCGTCCCTGTGTGTGTTTGCCATTTTATTTGTGGCGCTGACCTGGCGGGAGGCGCTAGTGGCTGGGCTGGCGATTCCCCTCACCTTCGCTGGCGCAATCTTTCTTCTGTGGATGATGGGCTACACCCTGAACACAATGGTGATGGTGGGGATGATCCTGTCGCTGGGGCTGTTGGTGGACGTTTTTATCCTCATGCTAGAGGGCATCCACGAAGGGATGTTTGTGGAAGAGCTGGCATTTAATGCGGCGGCAATTAAGACCGTACGAACCTACGCTGTGCCTGCCTTTGCGGGACAGTTGACCACCATCTTGGCGATGGCTCCGTTGATGGCGATCGCCGGAACCCTGGGCAAATTTATCCGCCTGATTCCCATCAGTGCAATCACCTGCTTGATTATGAGCTACGTGCTAGCGCTGTTTGTGGTGGTGCCCCTATCGCGCTTGGTGATGGGCGATAAGCACGAGGGAGGCGATTCCAAAACCTGGATCGATAAGCTGACCGAGGTGGCGTCGGCACAGTTTGCGGAATGGAGCCTGCGATTTACAGTGCCCAATCGTTGGATTGCGCGGCTGTGGACTTTGGGGGCCCTAAGTCTATTTGTGTGCGCCATTATTTTGGCGGGGCAATTATCCGGTTCCCTGTTCCCCGATGCAGACGGTCGTAAGCTCAGCATCAATGTGGAACTGCCTCCAGCGGCTACCTTGGAGCGATCGCAGGAGGTGGCGGACCGTCTAGGGGAAATTGTGCGAAATTATTCCGACCCCGACGGCACAAAGGTCTTTGAAAGCGTTGTGAAGCTGACGGGACAGCGCAGTAGCTTGGTGGCGTCCAGTGAGCTTAAGCCAGGCAACGGCGATTATTTTGTGGGGCTTTCGGCGATATTTATTCCTTTAGAAGATCGGGAAAAAGTTTCCTACAAATATATTGCTGATCTGCGGGAGACCTTGGATCGGGAAGTGGTGAGAGACTATCCCGGTGCGGTTCTGGCGACACAGTTTGAGCGATCTGGTGGTGGTGAAGATCCGGTTCAGGTGGAAATCTATGGTGACGATCTGCTGGTGCTGCGGGAAATTTCCAGCCAGGTGCAGCAGGCGCTGCGAGAGATTCCCGGCACGATGGATGTGCGCGACGATCTGGGGAATCTGCGTAGTGATTACAAGCTGGTGCCAAAGCGAGAGGCGCTGGACTTCTATGGCATTACCCAGGATGACTTGGGCAGCCAAGGTCGCTACATGATGATCGATAACGATGTGGGCGACTATCCCGTTGGCAGTGGCGAAGAGGATTTGGATATTCAGCTGAGTACCCGCTGGCCATCCCAGGAAGGGGCGATCGGTGGTCCCTCGCGGCTGGATGAATTTGCCACCATTCGCTTTATCACCCCTGAAGGCGAAGTGCTACCCAGCGAGGCGTTGGTGGAGCCGGTGGAAGGCGTGGTGCCCCTGTCCATCACCCATCGGGATACGGAGCGCAGCGTCACAGTGTTCTCGAAACTTATCCCTGGTGAGGATTATTTTGACAGCGCGATTTTGGCAGAGCTGACGCCCAAACTCGATGCCCTGGTCTATGACCCTAAAAATCCGAACAAGGAAAACACCTGGCCTCCCGGCTATCGCTATCGATTCGGTGGCGATGCAGATACCAGCAGTGAAACTTTTGGATCAGCGGGGCAAATGTTGGTGGTGGCAATTTTTCTGGTGTTTGCCGTCTTGGTGCTGCAATTCGGTTCCTACACCCAGCCACTGATCATTATGCTGACCATCCCCTTCGCCCTAATTGGCACCCTGTTTGGCTTCTTTATCCTGGATTTATCTCTGTCCTTCCCGGCAGTTATCGGCATCATTGCCCTAATCGGCATTGTGGTGAATGATGCGATCGTGATGGTGGACACGATGAATGAACGGATGCGGGGGGGGATGGATGTGCGTCACGCGGCGGCGATCGGGGCAAGCTCTCGACTGCGCCCCATTTTGACCACCTCGATTACCACCATCGTGGGCTTGATTCCCCTTGCCTTCAGTGATGAACAGTGGTTCCCTCTCTGTATGGCAATTATTTTCGGCTTAATGTCCGCCACCATCATTGCCCTATTTGTAATCCCCGGCTTGTATTTACAACTGACTCGCGATCGCCCCTCGGATCAAGAAGCCGCCTAACTTCCCGTCGCTGGTGAAGACGCATCCACCAGTCGGGTGATTTGCCTTTGATAAATCCAGGCGATCGCGCTGACTACGATCAAAAAAACGCCGTACAAGCCGTAGCTTGCGGATAAGCTGGCGATATTTCTCAAAAGCTGAGTTGCGATGGGGGACAAAAATCGCCCTAGAAAAAAACACGTTGTCAGTCCCCCCAAAGCTCGACCTCTTAGCGAAGCCGAAGCAGCGGTAGTAGTCCAAAAATTCAGATTGGGCATTAGCAATCCAAGCCCCAAACCGGTGGGAATAAGCGCCAACAATATCAAGGCGTAACTGTTAGCAAAACTAATTCCTACGTAGCCTATTCCCATCAAGAGGAAAGCAATGGATAGGATTTCAATAAAGCTGAATTTTTGTTTGATTTTGCCGTAACCAATTGATGGAATCGCACCAAACAAGGTAGCCAGGGCGATCGCCAATCCACTCTGAGAAGCACTAGCCTGTGACAACTGCCGAAGATAAAACGGCAAATGTACAGGAATCATGTAAAACACCATTTGCATGATCAGCGCAGCCCCATAAATTAGACCCAACAATTTAAATGGAATTTCTGCCTTAATAGGTTGGGTTTCTGATGCAGTTTTAGAAATCGAGAATTTCTCAAATTGATCAGAACTTGGCTCGTAAAGCACTCCGATAATGGCAGGAATTAATAGCCACGAAAAAAGATAGATCAGAAAGGGAAAGCGCCAGTTGACATCGGCAATCAATCCACCGACCGATAAGAACGCTACCCCACCAAGGGACATAAATGCCGCCTGTAAACCCATAAATTGAGAGCGGCGATCGCCCTGATAATAGTCAGCAATCAAGGTCGTTACGCTGACCATAATCCCAGCGACGGCTATCCCTAAAAAACCTCGTCCAATTGACATTTGAAACAGAGAATCAAGCACAAATCCCGAGCTGCCGGCCAGTCCATAAAGGGCAGCGGAACCAATTAGCAACGGTTTACGCCCGACGGTATCCACCAACTGCCCTGCTAGCGGCGCGCCACAGGCAATAAATATTGCGGGCATTGTTAACAGCAACTGCACCCAAAATTCCGCGTTTTCCTCCACATCAGTGAAATGAACTTCCATCGCTGGCAAGGAGGGGGCGATCGTGGTTCCCGCCATCACGGTCAAGGTACTGGTCAACAGCAGTGTCAACTTGATCAAGCGAGAGTCGGGGCTATGGGAAGTCATGGGCAGAGACCAAAAAAGCTATTGGTCATGGCGTTTCTCAAACTGACTCCATGACTCGGCGTAATCGTATCCTCAACCGACGCTTAAAGGATCAATAAATTCCTTGAGTTCAACCCTCACGCTCGGATGAGGAGAAGAGCCGGCGATCGCCCCGAAAGACAAATCGAGACACAAACACTGCAACAAAATCTTCGACCGTTGGGACTTTGGCGATTCATGCCCAGGAAGGTCAAGCACTCGAGAAGCCGTTTGCTGTATCTCTGCTAACCGTCCCGCAGCTAAAAATTCGCCATTAAAAGCGGCTCATTATGAAAATCCTGACGGTCAATAATTAGTGTTAATCATTGAGACTACTGATTTGAATGATGAATAATTAGAAATCTTTTTAGACAGTCACGTAAAATGGGGTTACATAAGGTTGTTCCCCGGTTGGCCCGTCCATACTCCCCAAGCCCCTGATCCCTGTGATGTCCTGAGCTTGGTGTCCGGTGCCCAATGCCTGAGCCTGGCGTCACGGTCTGTCTGGGCACAACCATGAACACCGATAGACGTAAGGAAGATTCCCCATGAGCAGCCGCAATACGACGGAAAACAACAGCAAAAATAGCAGCAGCGATCGCGAAGTGCGCATCGAAAAAGCTGAGTCCAAGGGAAGCTACAGCAACCGTCCCAACCTGCCGGTTCAGTCCCGTCGTCGTCCCCTGGCTCCCAAGTTCGGTCAGCGCCCCGTTGAGCCCACCGACCTAGACCTGGTCGAGAGCGACTTGCCCAGCAACCGCCCGGTGGAAGCTAGCCCCCTAAAAGTTAGCGGCACCGTGTCCTCCTACGGCACCCGCCCCCTCGCCGCCAGCGATATGGAAGTTATCAGCACCATCGTCCTGTCCGGCAACCGCCCGGTTTCTTCCTCTGAGCTGTCCAAGGCAGACACCACGTGGCTACCCGGCGGTAAGCGCCCCGTCGCCTCCAACGACCTCGGCGAAGAAGCAGCACTAATGGGCTTCATCGACTAGGCTTCATTGATTAAGCCTCACTGGCGAGATCAACAAATCTAAGGCGGCAAACCTAAGGAGATCATTGCTAGGTGTTGCCCGCTGAGACCTTAAGGGGGTTGAGCTCTTCGTAAGCTCAACCCCCTTTTTGCTGTGCACTTGCTACCGTGCACTCGGTCTTGATGGCACGACATAACAGGCGCAGTGCTGGAAGCACTGGTCTGGTTTGACCTAACTCTTTGGTTTCTTTGGCAGGGTTTTGTGGGTAACTTTGTGATGATCACACATTTTGCAATCAACGGTGGTCTGCATTTCTCCGGTCCTGTCCTCCGTTGCCGCCTGCAAAACTTTCACCGTTTTTTTGAGGGCTTTTTCTTCACACTGGGAGCAGACGGTGAAATTGGAGCGGCTCTGGTCCAGTTCAAATAAATTAAACGGGCGCTTTAAAACGCCTTCCTCCGGATCCACCTCAACGTCGGTGCCAATGGCTGGAGCCAAGCCGCCATTAAATTCAAGATTATCCAATTCGGAATAGCACCGGGAACAGTAGAGGCCTAGCCACTGCACAGATTTGACTTCAGCCAGTTTCTTTTCCCGCGCTGATAAATACCCTTCCACCTGTGTACCGGGCATTGGCGACAGGGGATGTTCGCAAGCGGAACAGAAGAAAGGACCGTTGCGCTTGGCGGTGTAATGATAGTTGGTCCACGCCTGCATTAGCCACATCCGCGAAAAGCCCCAGGCAAAAACCCAACCAAATAGCGATAGCGGTCCCAGGATAATGACCCAAAGCCCAACGGAAGGGTGCCACAGGTTGAACCACTTGATTAGGGCAATCACGACGCAGGTGCCGACGAGCGCCCCTGCCAATTCCAAAGTAAACTTTGCTCCTTCCGGCTTGACTTGAAATTCAGCGACTCCTTCGCGGCGTAAGTTATCGATCGCCTGCTCAGCACCGAGATCACCGTAATCAACTTTTGAGTATGCAACGGGGGGAAGGTACACCAGTTCTCGGGATTGGCGACGAATATCCACCCAACACAGCACCAGCGCAGCAGAGGCGATCGCCAACGCACCAAAACCTCCCCACAAATGACTCTGCCGCCAGGTTTCGTAAGGGGTACTGTTGGAAAGATCGACTAGACTGCCGGTCACAATCTGGACAATCAAAGCGGGATTGAAGATTAGCCCCGTGCCCAGGATTAGCAGCGTAATCGCCACAAACCGCATCTTCATCGCCTTTTGCTTTGTCCAACGCCCTCCCGACGATTTGGACTGTGTCATCCCCGTAGTCATTGCGATAATCCCCAATGAGATTTTTCAGTCAAGATTTTTAGGCGAACCCTTTAGACATGATTTCTGAGATTCCCTACTACAAGTACTAATCCAAGACCGCTAAAACTTGCTTGGGTTGAAGCTTTTCTTTAAACCAAACCACAGGTCCCGGCAGTTCGTTGACATCGACGCCCGCCTTGTCTAAATTCAGTCGCTGGGAAATGGCAATGACCCAATCGGTGCGCCCGGATTTACGAATTTGGGCGAATTTCTTACGCAAATATTCCGGTCGCCAATAGCCGATTATTTCTAAAATCAAGTTGCGTCCGTCGGGGTGAACCAGGCGAAAATCTGGGATAGCAACGCTGCCGGGAATTGGCACTAAATCCACCTCCCGCTCGAGCTTCCACTCAGTTTTTGTCTTTTCCCAACGCTTTACAAAGGACTCTTCCACCATGCTGTCGTAGACTTTGCCCGGCGCGTAATGGGTCACTAATCCACAGTCAGAGTCGAGGGTGAACTGTCGCTCAAGGGTGCGCCGATCGCCATAGAGATCCTTCATTTGCAGCGTTGCAGTGAGGGACCATTTGCTGACGTGGAGCAGGGCAGGGATGGTTTTGGCGATCGCCAAACCATAGCGGGTGCTGGGCTTGAACAGGCTGGTGGGACCGTCGATTGTGATCGTAAATCCCTGGCTCTGGTCCCCCTCGATATAGGTCATTAGCTGGAAGAGTTTAAGGTAGCGAAACAGGAGTTTGTACTCGCCTGGGTCATTGCGATAGGCCTGAATCACCAGATGGCTGGCGCGATAGAAAATGCCCTGCACCTGGGACAGGTTGTAGCGGTGGATTAGGGCGTCGATCTCTGGGGCATCGAAGGTCGTTAAAATCCGATTTTCCGGTAGGTCTGCGTAGAGGCCCTGACGGACCTGCTCCGGCAAAACTTCCTGCTCACCGGACTCACTCAACTCCCGAGCCACCTTTTCTAACGTTGCTGGGCGATCGCTGGGGCTGGGTCGAGACTGGGCAGCGGCTTCGAACACTCGCTGTCGTAAGGCAACGGGCTCCAGTGGGCTAACAATTTCAAAGGTGCAAAAGCTTTTTTGCAGGATGTGCCCGAATCCTCGATCCACCTTGAAATCGGGGCTGCTTCCCTCCAGTTCCGTTAGGGCTCTGCTCAGGTCACCTTGGGTTTTGCCCTGGTGCGATCGCACGGTTTCAATGGCGATCGCCGCCCGTCGCCGTGTCGGTTTATCAAGGGGCAGTCGGAGGGGATTCAGGGTTTCGCCCTGGTAGCGATGAATCAATAAATCCGTTGGCAGCATGGCCCCTGGCGATAAGCACTGAGGTAGCGGAGATGGCGATTTGGAGGTAGCGATCGCCACCAATGTGGCAGGGTCGCCGCCTGGGTATGGCCCGAAGTGTAAAAGGGGCGAACAATTCCGCCGTTTCACCGTCCTGTATTCACTAGGGGAGGCTAAAGTATAAACAATAGCCCGGATAGGCTACGCAGTTCGTGTATACCTTTCTCGTCTACCTTCTGTGTCTTCTGTACCGAGTCCCAACCAAGCCTATGGAAAATCAGCCTATGGGCTCGGTTTTTAGTTTGGGATTAGGTCTGAGGCGATCGCTCCAAAGGCGGTTATCGACCAGCATTTAAACTCAGCAGGCACGCAAACTTTAGCCCGTTGATGTTCTCCCTCGGTGTTTTCCACTGAAGCGGGCACGGCTACGTCCCCAGACGTAGGGTGTAATCGTTGGTTCGATAACGCGCTTTACTCCCCATATGCTCTATTGGATCCAATGGTTTTATTGAGAATGGCTCACCTTACTCCGCTTTGTTCTCGTTCAGCATCTACTCTCGCGATCGCCCTGCTGAGTGCCACAGGGGGCGGCATCCTTTCCACATCGGTGATTCTGTCGGCTAATGCCCAGGAGTTTGCGCCAACGCTAGCGCAAGTTCCTGGGCAAGAGTTTTCACCCCCCAGGGACATCGGAACGCCAGGACGACGAGAGCCAGCAGGCACGCGCTTCTCACCCCCTAGGGACATCGGAACGCCAGGACGGCGAGAGCCAGCAGGCACCCGAGGCACCCGATGCTCGCGGTTGCTGTTGCCCACGTTCCGCAACCAGCAGTCTGCCGTTGTCACGTCTTATGGCTACGGTAAGACCGTGAGCGATCGCCCCAAACTTTATCTATACCTAGATTCCGGCTCCCAGGAAATCAACCTGCGGGTCAGCCTATTCTCGGAGGACCGCGACGAAGCGATCGCCGTTGTACGCAAGCGTTACCAAGGCGAAGGCGGCATTTACGAAGTGGATCTATTTGACGAAGCCCAGTCGCCAGATGGACAGCCCCTCAGCTTGGAAGCTGGGAAGACCTACACCCTGCGCTCAGAGGTTGCCTGTGCTGATCCGGTTACCCAAGACTGGTCTTACAGCGTTGAAACTGGCATCATCCAGCGCCTGGCGACGGATACCGCCTTTGAGCGACAGATCGAGGGACTATCAACTCCTCTAGAGCGAGTCAATTTCTACGCTCAAGAAGGGCTGTGGGTTGACTTTATGAATCAGGTTGCCGACGCTTCCCGCGAAGGGGGCGATCGCACCCAGCTAGTGGCGGCGTGGACGCAGATCCTGAAGAAACTACAGTCTGACTTCGTTGGAACTGGTGAAGCCCCTGGAGAAGCCAGCGTCACGGAGCTGTTCTTCGAGAATCTGCTTAATCGCGACCTAGTGGTTATCGAGCCTAAATCCTAGAGATCACGACGCATCGAGCAGGCGCACATGGCTAGCAAAGCGCTACGCCGACTTGGGTTCAACTAACTCGTCGTCGTAGCGCCAAATATAGTCGGTGGCATTGGCGATCGCGTTGGGCAACGCCCGGCTCTCCGGCGCAAACAATACGCTGCAATGCTGGAATTCCGCCGTAGGAATGCGGCGCTTTACTCGATCAGGGATGCCGTAGCCATAGGACACGTGCCCCAGACCACTGATGGACACAATTCGGTGGTCTGGGTTTCTGCTGTGGAAGTCGGCGATCGCCTCCGCCATGGTTTCATCCCAGGTCACCTGAGCAGCGAAAAACCGATCAAAACTGTCGCTATTGTCTGCCGTCACCCCATGATGCCCAAAAGCACCCTGAAGCTGAGCGCGATAGCTGGCATTATCCACGCGAATTTCATCCCGAGGCGGCACGTAGCGAAAGTCATCGCCACTTAAGCTTTCCAATCCCTCCCGAGCCACTTTTCGCAGGATCTCGGTAGGAGTATTTGCGGCCAGGACAGGAATACGATTCGCCCGTGCAAAGCGCAAAATCGGGGCATAGGACTCCCAAGGAAAACGCCATCGCGCCTCGTATTCCGTTTCCCGAACCAGCGTTTCTTCGTCAATTTCACCGTTCAAATAGGCATCCAAAAGCGGCTGAAACGGGCGCTGAAACATCTCCAATGAAATTGCCAGTTTGGGAGTATCGCTACGAAGCGCCTCCCGTTGCAGCGCAGCCAATATCTCAATCTGTCCCGTGCGATCACCCGGTCGATTATGAATCTCTCCCAGATACACGAAGGTCGCCGACTTCAGCGCATCCAGAATTTCATCGTTATTGGTTTCAGATAAATCTAAATCTTCAGTGAAGTCAGCATTAACAGCGACTTTCTCTAAGGCGATCGCAACCTGAGTTGGTAACTGCAATGCGATCAATGCCACCAGTGTTGCCGCCAAGAACCAAGGCAAAACCCGCACTCTACCTATCCAATACTTAGGCTCGCTGCGCTTAGGTTCCATGAATCGCCTCGCTGACTCCTTCCTGGCACTGCAACGATGGTAACGAACATTAAGGGAAGATAATGAAAAATGAAGGGCGATCGCATTAATTTTTACGTTAAGAGTTTTAACTTTGCCCTCATTCCTCAAGCCCGCTAAATTCCTGGTCCCTGGCGATGGGCGATGCTATTTCGCGATTGTTTATTAGAGCGAAACCGGTCTTTGGACACAGAGTTTTAGTTGCCCAGATTACAGCTTTCAGATAGCAACTAAAACAATAACCATTTAGCGCCATCGTGACGTTTTTGTCGGAAAGTCATGGTTTCAACAATGCCATTTCAAGCGTTGCCTTCTGCACAAATTCCGCTCCGAATTTTCATCCAGTCCGGTGTCTATGACCGCAAATTATTTACTGTCGTCGTATCCCATTCCATTGGCTTCAGCAAAGCGATGAAGGAAACGCATCACCCGTTCAAAATGATCATCGCGGCTGATTTCAACGGAGCATTCCACCCGGTCTAGGTCATCGCCTTCGGGACCGCCAAAGTAGAACTTAACGCCCGAGGGCTCGACGCTAATTTCCCCTTCCTCGTCGGTTAATCGCAGGGCGTTGGAGAATTTGGCGCGAAGGGCTTTAAAGGCTTCAATGCATTTCAGTTCTCGAAAAATCATCACCACAACCTTTGCTCCGGTCCGGGTATTGCGCCGAAGGCTAACCTCATCGAAGGCTTCGTAAACACCGTCAAAAAACTCGATGGTTGGCTGGGGCATAGTTTTGAACTGGATAAATTTTGGTCAGAAACTTAAATACCGGTAGCGTCTTCCTTCGATTTTTTTCAATGGTGCGGATTCAGAGGAGGCAGGGATTACTGGCGTTCTCCAGGGCTATCATGGCGGAAGAATGCTGGAACTTGAGCCGATTTTGCAATTTTTTGCGGTTTTTGAGGGGCGATTCCGCAGGGTAATTAGGAGGGTAACGTGGTTGACACATCAGCGCAATTTTCGTCTCGTGGGTCGGGGACTTCACCGGCGGAATTGGTGCAGCGACAGCGGGACTTTTTCGGGTTGGGCTACACGCGATCGCTAGATTATCGGCTGCGGCGTTTGGAGGAGTTGCGGCGGGCGTTGGTGGAAGAAGAGCCAAGGTTAAGGGAAGCGCTGCGGCGGGATTTAGGGAAGTCAGATTTTGAAGTGCTGTCGTCGGAGGTGGGATTTTGCTTGGCGGAGTTGGATCTGGCGATTAAGAATTTGCCGAAGTGGATGCGATCGCGCCGGGTTGGGTTGCCGCTAACGCTGTTACCGGGGTCAGGGCGAGTGATGCCGGAGCCGCTGGGAGTTGTGCTGATTCTGGGGGCGTGGAATTATCCGGTGCAGCTAACGCTGGTGCCGCTGATTGGGGCGATCGCGGCGGGCAATTGCGCAGTGATTAAACCGTCGGAGGTGGCGCCACATTCATCCCAGGCGATCGCGGAATTATTGCAGCGAACCTTCGACCCGATGTACGTGACCGCAGTGGAAGGGGGAGCCAACACTAGCCAGGCGCTGTTGGAGGAACGCTTCGACCATATTTTCTACACCGGCGGTCCCACCATCGCCAAAATCGTCATGGGAATGGCGGCGAAGCATTTGACGCCGGTCACCCTGGAGCTGGGGGGCAAAAACTCAAACCAATATTGAGCGGTTGGTACAGGCCGGAGGGGGATTAGTTGCCATCAATGCCCCAATTCAAGCAAAGTACAC